>JALHET010000467.1 GCA_022839525.1 Lentisphaerota bacterium | reverse complement strand
GTTGATTGCGGCGGAAAGTGAACCGTCGGTGGCATTTTTAAAGCCGACGGGGGTCGAAATTCCACTGGCGATTTCGCGGTGAGTTTGCGCCTCTGCCGTGCGCGCGCCGATCACCGACCAGGAGATGAGGTCGCCGATGTATTGCGGCATGAGTGTGTCGAGCACTTCCGTGGCGGCGGGCAGACCGATTTCCGCGACGCGCACGAGGAAGTGGCGTGCCATGCGGATGCCCTCTTCGATGTGGAACGTGTCGTTCATGTAAGGGTCGTTGATGAGTCCCTTCCACCCGAGTACGGACCGGGGTTTTTCAAAATAGACGCGCATCACTACGCAGATGGTGTCAGCAATCTCGTCGCTGAGTTTCTTGAGTCGAAGCGCATACTCTTCGGCTGCAGCGAGGTTGTGGATCGAACACGGCCCGACAATGGCGAGTAACCGGTGATCCTCGTCATCAAAGATCTGTTCAAGGGTCTCACGGCTCTTTAGGACGGTTGCCAGCGAAGCGGTGGTGTGCGGAACGGCGCGCTTCATTTCACGCGGCGTGGCCAGCAGCACAACCGATTCGATATTGACGTTATCAAGTCTTGGATGGCTCATAGGCTCTTAGTCTTTCCAAAAAGAAGGTGAGGAGGGATCGTTGTGTCTCAACGCGATGTTCACGAGCGCGTGTATCCTGTCGTGCCCTTTAATGCCCGGCGCGGTTTCAACGCCTGAACTGACATCCCAAGCCGTGGCCCGTGACACACGCGCGGCCTCCGGGAAATTCTGGGGGGTCAGTCCGCCGGCTAAGGCAAACGGGCGAAGATCCGCAAGGGGTGCCGCTTCCTCCCAATGCCATGCTGCGCCGTTACCTCCTGGCAAAATCCCGTGCCCGCATTCTACCAGAATTCCGACGGATGCGGGTAAAGCCCGCGCCGCTTCCAATAAATTCTCACCTGTGGCGACTAGCACTTTGACGACACGGAAACCGGCGCGTTCCACTTTGTCAATGTCGTCTTTTGATTCAGTCCCATGCATTTGCACGGTGTCCAACGCGGCTTCCCGTGCGGTCGCGATCATCTCCTCAGCCGTCAGATTGACGAATACGCCGATGCGTGCGATGTGTGAGGGCAAATCCTCAAACATGGCGCGGGCCTGTTGCGCGGTCACATAACGCGGGCTTTTCTTGAAAAAAACCGCGCCTAGCGCGCCCACACCGGCTTCAGCGCAGAAGCGGGCGGTTTCGCGTGTCGTAATGCCACAGATTTTGAGGTTTGTGATGATCATGACCTGTGTGTGTTGAGAGTCGTGTGTCTATATCTCCTGCGGGGGTAACAGGGTTGTCAATTCCCGAAGGGCGGATTCGGGATCGGATTGACGCACGAGCGCTTCGCCAATCAAAAAACGCCGGATACCGTTCGTGAGGTTCATACGGATGTCGCCGGGGGCATGAATACCGCTTAGCGCAACGACCATCTGCGCGTGATATCGGTCGTAAAGCGGGTTAGGTCCCGGTTGTTGATGCCGACCAGCGTTGCGCCGAGTTCAGTGGCGCGGGCGGCGTCTTGCTCGTCAAAGACTTCCGTCAAGACATCAAGGCCCAGTGAGTGCGCTAAGTCGTGTAACGTGTGTAATTTTTCGTCATCGAGGATACGCACGATGAGCAACACGGCGTCTGCTCCCATGGCTGCGGTTTCGTAGATTTGATAGGGGTCAAAAATGAAATCTTTGCGCAACACCGGAATCGAAACAGCGGAACGGGCACGCTGCAGGTCGGCGGCGGAACCCTTGAAGAAGGAGGGCTCTGTCAGCACGGAAAGTGCGGCAGCCCCTCCGGCAGCGTACATTTGTGCACATGCAGACGGGTCAAGATCGGTGTGGATGTCGCCGAGCGAGGGAGAGGCGCGTTTGATTTCGGCAATGATCCGGACGCCGGGCGCGTCGAGCGCGGCTGAAAAGCCTCGGGAGCCTCGGCGTTCGGCTGCCAGCTCTTTGAGTTGGGCTTGCGGTACGTCCGCTTTGGCGCGGACGATTTCCGCGTGTTTCGCGGCAAGGATGGTGTCGAGGAAGCTCATTGCTTGGAAAACCTGATCAGTTGTTCAAGTTTGTCATAGGCGGCGCCGGAGTCAAGGGAGTCGACGGATTTCCGGATGCCTTCCTTCAGGTCGGCGACATGATTCGCGGCGAGCAGCGAGGCTGCGGAGTTGAGCAATACGATGTCACGCTTCGGGCCGTGCATTTTGCCTTTTAAAATTGCGCGTGTGATGGCGGCGTTATCGGCTGGACTGCCGCCTTCAAGGGCAGCCGTCGTGCAAAGCTCTTCGAAATACGAGGCGGGATCGATATCATAGGTTTTCACCTTGCCGTCTTTGAGCTCCGAGCAGCGCGTGGTTGTGGTCAGTGTGATCTCGTCCATGCCGTCATGCCCGTGGACCACCAGCACGCGGCGTGATCCGAGTTTTTTCAGAACTTCCGCAAAGGTCTCGGTCAGTTCTGGTGCGAAGACGCCGATCAGTTGGCAGGGTGCCCCGGCCGGGTTGGCGAGCGGGCCGAGGAGGTTGAAAAGGGTCCGCACG
>JALHET010000075.1 GCA_022839525.1 Lentisphaerota bacterium | reverse complement strand
GTACGCTGACCAAATCCGGCGCCGGCACGCTCCGCCTGGAGGAGAGCCACCAATATCCGGGGGTTCTGCGCCTGGCCGAAGGCACGGTCGCCCTCACCAACGTTGCCGCGGGAACCCCCGCCTCGGCTCAGATCGCGACTGGGACGGTCTTCCACCTGGACGCTTCGCTGTGGGCTTCGACCATGACCCTGACCAATGACCGCGTCTACGCTTGGGGGGACGCGGAAGGCGGGACGATGGTTGCCCAGTTGACCAATGCCTTTGCCCGCCCGCCGGTCCTGATGCGCAACGCGCTGAACGGTTTGCCGGTCGTGGATTTCGGCTGTCTGTATTCCCGGCAGTTCTTGGACTGGAACGTGCCGCTCAACAACATCGCCAGCGTGATCTGGGTGGTCGGCAGCCAGAACGGCGGCGGCTTTTTGCTCTCCAGCGCCTCAACGACCTACTTCCACCGCGGCGGCTCGATATCCCTTAATCCGGATTGGCTCAAGTTGGAGGCCGGGATCTTCACCGACGGCAACATGGTCACCTGGGTTGACGGCCGCCTGTGCGACAGCCAGACGACGCCGCTGTCGGGCGGGTTCCAAATTATCTCCACCCGGTATACCGGCTCCAATAAGGGCACTGCCACCCGGATCGGGCAGGACCGCGGTTTCTTTGACCGCAGCGGGGCGCTCAGGCTGGCGGAACTGCTCATCTACAACCGCACCCTGACGGAAAAGGAACGGGTCGACACCGAAGCCGCGCTGCGCGCCAAATGGTTTCCCGCCCCGGCCGCCTTGTCGACGCTGGAGGTCGCGGGGCAAGTCGGGCTGCGGGCGGAAAACGACTTGGCGATCGACACGCTCACGGGGACGGGGACGGTCACCAAGACCGGGACGGGGCGTGTGACCCTGAACGGGCTAGCCGCTTTTACTGGCTCGCTCGAAACCGACGGCGGCACCTTTACGTTCAAATCGCCGGGCAACGCGCCTTCCCAGCCATTGGCGGGGTACGCGGCCTGGTTCGACGCCTCCCGCACCAACACGATGACCATCGACGCAGCCTCGCAGCGGGTCACGCGGTGGGAAGATGCCGCCAACCCGGCGCTCGCCGCCACAAACGCGTTGTCCGGCGCGCCCCTGCTGCTCGCCAACGCGCTGAACAACCTGCCCGTGCTCGACTTCGACACCGCGGGGAGCGGCCGTTATCTGCAGTGGACCGCGCCGGCCGAAGGCATCCGGACCGTCTTCATGGTTTTGGGCAGCCAGAACGGCGGCGGTTATCTCCTTGGCGCCAGCCACAACACGCCACTGTTTACCAGAACTTACAACAATGCGGCCGCAGCCCTGTTCGCCGGTTACACGGCACAAGCCTCGGACGCGGAACGGGAGCGGACATGGCTCAGCCGGAGCTTCGCGTGGGTCGACGGCGTTCCCATTTTTCCGAATCTCAAGGGTTTGAACGGCGGGTATCAGATTGTTGCCTTCTTGACAGGAGGCGATGTGAAGGCCGACGGGTTCGCCCACAACGGCGCGGGCAGCAATAGCGGTGCCCAGCGGCTGGCCGAGGTGGTCGTTTATGATAAGCCTCTCGCCGACGATGACCGCAAAGCCGTCGAGGCCTACCTGTCGGCCAAATGGTTCAACCGGCCCATCCACGGCTACACGGTTCCGGGCGCGCCGACCGTTCCCGGCCTGACCCTCGCCAACGAGGCCGCGTTTGAGCTCGGCGCCGGGCAGACCAACAGCGTCGGCTGGCTCGCGGGCGCGGGCAGCCTGGTCAAGACGGGCGCGGGCACGCTGGACATCGCGGGCAGCACGCTTGGGTTTGACGGCACGCTGAATGTCCGGGAAGGCGTGCTGCGCTACACCGCCGAGGCGTTCGGCGCATCCTCTCCCGTGACCAATCAGCTCGTCCTCAACCTTGACGCTTCGCGGACAAACTCACTTGTGCTGTCCGGCGGAAAGGCCACCGAATGGCGCGATGCTTCGGGCAACGGGCGTTACGCCTACGCGCCGGAAAGCGCCCCGGCCTACTATGACGACGACGAGCTCGGCGATCGCCCTACGGTCGATTTCGGCGACTACGCGGTCGGCAGCCCCTACATGATGTTCAACGCACCGGTCACCAACGCGCAAACGGTTTTCTGGGTGCTTGGCAGCCAGAAAGGCGGCGGCTTCCTGCTGGGGTGTAATGACACCAACAACTATTCCGTCAGCGACTGGCACCGCGGTTCACGGGTCAACGGTGAGCTTAACCCCGTCACAACCGAGAACCGGCTGTACGGCTTCAACGCGCCGGCGCGAGTTACGGGGGGCAAGACCTACATCGACGGCGTCCTCCTGCCGTCCCCGACCGCCGTTTCGGCGACGAACGTGCTGAACGGCGCGTATCAGATGATCGAAACCGTTGCCACAGGCGCGACCCGCGCCGACGGGTTGGCCTTAGACCGCACTAACCTTGAGCGCCGCGGTGGCCAGCGCCTGGCCGAGCTGTTGATTTTCAGCCGTGCGGTTACCGAGGAGGAACGCCTCAGCGTTGAGGCCTACCTCAACTGGAAATGGTTCAGGCGCAGGACGTCACGTGTGCTCTGCATGCCGGTCGACGGCGCGTCGGCCGACACCGTCCGTATTGCCGCAGGCGCCACCTTTGATTTGGGCGGCTTTACCCAGAACACCCGCGTGCTCGCGGGCGGCGGCACGGTCAGTGGCGGTTCGCTGTCGGTCTCTGGCCTCGTCGATCTCTCGGATCCGGACGCCGGCACGCTGACGGTCAACGGCGACCTCACGATTGCGGACGGAGCGACGGTCAGGGTAAGCCCGGGGCACACGGTCGATGTGAACGGCACGCTGACTATCGGCGGCGCGGGGCTGCTCGAGTGGCAGGACGGCCTGAGTCCCGTGGCCGGGAGCACGGCGGTTTTCACGTACGACAGCATCCAAGGCGCTGAAAATCTGAGCCTTTGGAACGACGGGGGCAAGTACGCGCCGCGTTTTTACCTGAGCGCATATGCCGATGCGGGTACGGTCTATGTGCTGGTCAAACCGGCCGGCACAATGATCCTGTTGCACTGACCTGGATGGGCGGGCGGAAAGGGCGCGGCGCGTGACGCCCGCAGAAAGGGGAGGGAATGAGAGCGGAGGGTTTGGAGGAGAGGCTCCGTTTGTGGGGCTGTGGCCTGTTGGGGAGTGTGCTGCTGAATGTCCTGCCGTGGCAAGCCGGGACGGCGGCGGAGCAGCCGGCGGGTGACGGGGACGTTTATGACGTGGTGGTGTATGGCGGCACCGCCGCGGGCGTGGCGGCGGCGGTGCAGGCCCGCCGGATGGGGTGCGGCGTGGCGCTGATCGAGCCGACGCGCCGTTTGGGGGGACTCACGAGCGGCGGTTTGGGGCAGACCGACATCGGGAACAAGGCGGCCTTTGGCGGCCTGTCCCGGCAGTTCTACCGCGACGTGATGGCGCATTACCGCGACCCGGCGGCGTGGACGTGGCAGCGCCGCGAACAGTACCGGGACGGGGGACAGACCCGAACAGCCAAGGGCGAGGACGCGATGTGGACGTTCGAGCCGGGCGTGGCGCGGAAAATTTTCGGGGCGTGGGTTGAAACGAACAACATCGGGGTTGTTTACGGCGAGCGTCTGGACCGCGCGTCGGGCGTGGCCTTGACCCGCTCGGTGCCGTGGCGCATCCTGTCGATCCGGATGGAGAGCGGGCGCGTGTTCCGGGGCAAGGTGTTCATCGATGCCACCTACGAGGGCGACCTGATGGCGGCGGCAAAGGTCAGCTACACGGTCGGCCGCGAGGCGAACGCGCAGTACGGCGAGACGCTCAACGGCGTGCAGACCGCGAAGGCCAAGTATCACCAGTTCGCCGCGGGCGTTGACCCGTATGTCGAAAAGGGCAAGCCCTCCAGCGGTCTGCTGCCGTTCCTTGATCCGGCCGGGCCGGGGCAGGAGGGCGCGGGGGACAAGCGGGTGCAGGCCTACTGTTACCGCATGTGCCTGACCGACCATCCGGAGAACCGCATCCCGTTCGCCAAACCCGAGGGCTACAATCCCCAATGGTATGAGCTGCTGCTGAGGAATTTTGAGGCGGGCGAGGAGGGGATGCCGTGGATCAACTCGTCGATGCCCAACCGCAAAACCGACACCAACAACCGCACGGGTTTTTCAACCGACTTCATCGGGCAGAACTACGCTTATCCCGAGGCGTCCTATGCCGAGCGCGCGGAGATCGCGGCCCGCCATCTCCTGTATCAGCAGGGGCTGATGTGGACGCTGGCCAACCATCCGAGGGTTCCCGCGAAGATCCGGGAGGAGGTCGCCCGGTGGGGGATGTGCCGCGACGAGTTTGTGGAGGGCGGCGGCTGGCAGGAGCAGTTGTATGTCCGCGAAGCCCGGCGTATGGTGGGCGACCTCGTGATGACCCAGCACCACTGCCAGGGGCGTGAAAAAGTCGACGATCCGGTTGGCATGGCCGCGTATGGGATGGACTCCCACCATACCCAGCGCTATGTCGACGCTCAGGGGAATGTCCGCAACGAGGGCGATGTGCAGGTGGGCGTCCCCGCGCCGTATCCGGTGGGCTACCGCGCGATCGTGCCCAAAAAGAGGGAGTGCGCCAACCTGCTGGTCCCCATCTGCCTTTCCGCCTCCCACATCGCGTACGGCTCGATCCGCATGGAGCCGGTCTTCATGGTGCTGGGGCAGTCAGCCGCCACGGCGGCGGCGTTGGCGCTCCGGGAAAACGTGGCGGTTCAGGATGTGGACGGAAAGAAACTGCGTGACCGGCTGCTGGCCGACGGGCAGGTTCTGACATGGGAACCGCAGCCCGCCATCGCGGTAAATAAGGGTCATGAGTGAGGCGGGGTTGGGAAAAGAAACCGGGTCGCGTCACGCGGAGGGGCAGACGCGTTTCGGTTTTTTGGCGCGTGCGTTTTGGGGCATGACGGAAAAAGTAAATGAAAAAGAAGAACCTTCCGTTGCCGAACGTGTATCGGCTGATTGAGCCGGGGCCGGTCGTGTTGCTCACGACCGCCGACAAAGGCCGTCCGAACGTGATGACGCTGGCGTGGCACACGATGCTCGATTTTGAGCCGCCGCTTATCGGCTGTGTGGTCAGCGAGCAGAATTATTCCTTTAAGGCTCTGCTGAAAACCAAGGCGTGCGTGATCAACATCCCCGCCCGGGAGTTGGGGAAAGCGGTTGCCGGTTGCGGCAACACCTCGGGGCGCGACACCGACAAATTCACGCGGTTCGGGCTCACGGCGAAACCCGCCAAGACCGTGCCCGCTCCGCTCATCGACGAGTGTTTCGCCTCGCTCGAATGCAAGGTGACCGATACGCGCATGGTGCGCCGCTATAACCTGTTTGTGCTGGAGGTCGTCAAAGCCTGGAAGGATCCTGCCTGCGAAGACCCGAAAACACTGCATCACCGCGGTTATGGCGCATTCATGGTCGCGGGCAGGACGCTTCACCTGCCCTCGAAGATGAAGTGAGGCGGCGTTTACTTTTTCAGTTCCTCCTGAAGCATCTCAAGGAACGTGCCCACTTTCTTCAGGGCCTCTTCCCCCACCGCTTGCTGGATGAATTGCCCCAAGGCGTTTTTCAGCGCGCCGGTGTCAAGGCGCGGTTCGCTGACCGTTCCGGTCACCGGAATCTTGACGGTCATGCCTCTCAGTATTTTTCCTCCCTTGCCGCCCGCCAAGTGTTCGGTCATCGGCACTTCGATCAGGTATTTGATGGTGCCGTCAAACGCGACCCAGCCGCTGAACGTCACGGGTTGCTTCCCGATCACCATTCTGACGGGATCGACGTTGATGCGCCCCTCCTTGATCACGACATGAAGCGGCAATTGATCCACGGCATACACAGGGTCTTTCACTCTCAACATGCCCAACAGATCGCGCAGCGAAGGCCCCAGATTCAACTTGAGCTGTTTGAGCAGGATCGTCATGTCCGCCGTGATGCCCTTTTGCGGCGCAACGTCCGGCACAATCAGGCAGTGCCGCATGTCCAGTGTCACCGTTCCGCCCAAGGCGGTGCTCCCCTGGAACAGCGGGTTCACGTTCACCAAAAGCGTGTCAACCATTTCTTGGGTGATCGCCACGGTGTCGAGCAGCCGTGTTTGCGCCGGGAAACTCAACACCCCTTTCGCTTGGCGTGTCGAGAGTTCCGGCACGAAGTGTAGTTTGCCGGTGTTCAGCGACGGCTCGTACGCCAGCTTCAGCCGGCCTTTCGATAACCTCAGGGAAGCGTCAGCGGCTCCCGCATTCACCCCCAGCCCTTTCAATGAGCCGATAAACACCGCGCATGAGCCCTCTCCTTCCGTCAACACTGTCGTCAACCCGCCCGCCAACGGCAAGGCGAAGCGGAACTCGCGCGGTTCGCGCCCCGTCATGACGAACTCGTCGATCCCCTTGCCCGCCAACAGGCGCGTCACCGCCGCGAAGTCCAGCGCCGCCTTGCCCTTGGCCTCCAGCATACACCGCGACGACAAGTCGGTCAGCCCGCCTTGAGCGTTCAGGTCGAGCAGGCCCGATGTCACGGTCAACGAATCGATCCGCACGCGATTGCCGTCCTCCGCTACGGTCAGGTCGGTTACGGCGCGCGCGGACTTTTCCGCGAACACCACTTCGCCGTCGCGTTCCAGCGTTCCCCCGCCCGTGATGGTTGCCTCGCACCGCAGCCCGTCTTTTGGTTTGCCCTGTGTGACCGTGCCCTCCAGACGGATGTCTGGGATACGCCATGTGCCTGTGTCTGAGGACGCCACAACGTTGCGTGCCGCCGCATTCATCCGCGCTTTTGCCGCGCCGGAGGCGGCTTCCGCGGTGACATTTGCGATCAGGCGTCCCTGCCAGTTGCTCATGCGCCGCTGTGCCGCCGCAGGAATGAAGCCGCCCAACAGATGCCGTGCGCTTTCCAGCCCCATGTCGCCGGACAGCGTAAACCCGCGCAGCACCAGCGGTTTCCCGGACTGTGCGGGCACCATCTGTTTCCAGCCGCCCGTCACCTTGCCGTTCTCCAGCGTCAGTTCAAACGCCGCGTCCTGAATCTCCCGCTCTGGCTTCTCCCCTTTCAGCGGCACATATCCTTCCGCCTTCCATGTGCCCTTCGGGATCACCAGCCGGTTCCCCGGCCTCAGCTCTGCCGCCACATCCGACAGCTTCAGGAAGCTGTTGACCGCCACGCGCCCGCCTTCGCGCCGGGTGGTCAGATCCAGATACGCCGAGCCCACCATGGGCGGCGCGTTCCTCAGGATTTTTTTGAAATCCCGGGAGAAGAGGGTGAGGTTCAGTTTTCCCTTCAGAACGGCCGTGTCGAAACGTCCGCTGCCATACACGTCTGCAAAGGGCGCCTTGAGATGGAAGGTTTCCACTTCCGGCCCTCTGCCATAGGGAAAGCGGGCCTTGAGCGCCAGCGAGGGCGCGGGCTTCAGTGTCAGCGGTTCCCCGTCGATCATCATCGCGAGGTCGGCCGTTGTCGCGGTCGCATCGATGCCCAGGGCGGTGTCGTTGCCTTCCACGGAGAAGGCCGCGTGCAACTGTCCCTTCCGCATCCTGAACCCCTTCGACAAACCGAGGACTGGGGCGAAATCGCGCGTCACCGCCGCGAGGTCAAAATCGGCTTTGGCATGGATCGCGCCCGTCAGCACGCCGGCCTTTTCTCCCGGCTGCAGCGTTCCGTTGGCTCCGGCCTTCAGCCAGGGGGAAGACAACTCGAATTTGGAGATGGACACGGCCCGCTTGTTGTACGCCATATCCGCCATCAGCGCGCAATCGCCTTTGGGCGAGCGCGGCTGGTTTGCCGCACCGACCGAAAGGCCGTTGACCAGCAGCCCGCCCGACACGGTGAACCGGTCGATTCCCGAGATGGCCGCAGTGAACGCGCCCTCGGCCACCCCGCTGTGGATCCACGGCTCACCCGTCGCCTGACAGATGAGCGGCCTGAACGCTTTCAGGTCAACCCCGACGAGTTTAAGCGTCAGCCGCTCCGGCTGTTCCGCGGATGCGCCCTTCATAAGATCGCGCAAACTTTGCACGCGCCCCTCGAGCGCCACCGTGCCGCCACCCACCTGCATCTGGGCGTTTATGGCGATCGGCTTCTTGTACGATTCCAGTGTGACCGTTCCCGCCGCCTGCTGCGCCTCGAAGGTCTCCGGGGTGAACCCGGCCACCGTGACGCGGCCTTCCACAATGACGAGCCCCGCCGCAACGTCCACGACCGGCAGGAAGATACCCCCTTTTTTCTTTTTCGCCTTGCCGGTTTTCGGTTGCGGTGGGGGCGGTGTCCGGACAGAGAGGTATTTGCGTAGGGTCTTTCGATCTGATGTTCAGT
>JALHET010000466.1 GCA_022839525.1 Lentisphaerota bacterium | reverse complement strand
CCGGCCACTGGCGGTGGAAGGCGTTGATGATGGCGTTCCAGAGCTGGTCGGGACGCGGCCAGTTGGCACCGAGCCCCGCGTCGGAAGCCGCCATCGGACGGGCATCGCGCAGGAAGAGCAGATCGCGCGGTTCAAGGGTGAAGGTGTGTTTCAGAGGCATAGGTCAGTTCTCCCCGTGATGGCGGTTGATAAAGGTTTCGACGAGAAACAGGTTGATGAAATCCTGTGGCCGCAGGGTTGTCTCCGCTTTCTGGGCCTGAGCCCCCGCAATTCCGCCGGACGATTTAGGCGGCTGCCAGCAGGCTTCGAGATAACGGTTGATCTCGGTTGCCAGCGCCTCCCGCTCTCCGCCCTTGAGCCCCTCGCCCTGCCGCGAGAGCACATGGCGCACATCGGCTTCAACAACGGGTCGCATCGTCTCCAGTCTGGCAGTGTCCTTCTCATCATCCAGCGCGTACGGGCGCAAAAGCGCGGCCAGCGCGTACGGGAAACGTCCCGAGAGCTTTCCGGCTTCGGTCAACTCGGTGATCTTGGCCATCAGGTCGAGCGCACCGCTCTCCCACTCGCTCTCCCACTTGCAGCCCCACTCGATGATCTCGCCGGAGCGCTTGTAAAGCGAGATCGCCAACGCGGCGCGACCGTAGCCATGCTTGGCGCGCTGCTCGGCGCGCTGCGCCTCCTTGACCAGCATCTGGAGCGGCGCGTTCTGGTGGCCGACGGCAATCCCGCAAGAGGCCTCGAACCCGAACGCTTGGCCACGCGCCTTGAAGGCATCGCGCAGTGCCCTGGCGCAGGCGACGGCCTGATCGCCCGGCAGGATCGCCAGCACATCGTCGCCGCCGGCATAGATCAGGTGTCCCTTGAACTGCTCGCGCACGAGCTTGGGAACATCATAAAGCGCATACTCGGAGAGCGTTTGGCTGACTTCGGTGTGATACTGCGGACTGTCGGCATCCGCAGATTCGCGTCCGGCAAGAATAGTGCCCATCTTGTCGCCGTCCATCGCCAGCAGTGCGACGTATGAGCCCGTTTTGTTGTCTTTGGCGATCGAGGGAAGATCCTTGACGCGAAGGGTGCGCCATATTTCCTTCTCCTTGAAGTTGAGCTTATCGGCAAGGTAGTTGATATCGTGTTTCGCCTCGATATCTTCGACATGCATCCAGAGGCGCTTGATCAGGTTCATGGCACCGTAGCGATGTGAGGCTGCCGTAAAGATTTGACTGTGCCCTTCTGTCAACTTTTTCCAGAATACCTCATCGCCGATGCACTCCTCCTTGCCGGAGAGCGAGTCTTTGACGGTGGCTTCTGTGTTGACCGGTTTCCATTGCGCAAAGTCGCGCGTGTTGCGGCGTGCGGCGAGGCTCGCGTTGACGCGCTCATAGGCATCCCGCCACGGCTCGTCGGCGGGCCAGGCGGTGTAGGCCCAGATCATTTGTGGGAAGGCAGCGATCTGGGTGTCCCATCGCTCTTTACAGGAGGGGTCCGCGTCATTCGTCGGAAGCCACTGCCAAACCGCTTTCCCCATGCTTTCCAATTCGTCGCGAATCGTCCGTGCCGCCACATCGGCCAAATCAGCGGCTGTACCCTTGGGCACCAGAGCCAGAAAACGGTTTGGCAGGTTGGGGATCAGTGCGAGCTCGGACGTGACAGGTGCCTCCCGGTCACGCAGCGCCAGCATGAGTGGGTTATCCTTTAGCGAGGGGAACACCACGTCTTCGTCATGGAGCCCGCCGTGGGTGACGACCTCCCGCAGCGCATTGGCCATCAGCCAAGAGAGCATAAAAGAACCCGACCAAAGGTCGCGCGTCGAGCGGGCCTGGGCGATAAAGTCCTGCACCGGCCCGAGTTGAAAGAGGAGTATTTCGCTCGATCCATCGCCCTGCCGTTTTTTCTGTTTTAAATCCCGATCATGGTCTGTCATCATACTGGTTCCTCTTTTTGGCGTCGATTCGTCACATGTGGGGCGCGCCTGAGAACCGCCCCGTCCAGTATTTGACGGATGCGCTTGATTTCCGGACACCGCGCTTTTGGCTACGGTGTCCATGACTATGACATACCGCGT
>JALHET010000465.1 GCA_022839525.1 Lentisphaerota bacterium | reverse complement strand
TCCTCGAAGCGAACCGGCTTATCCTGCCTCTCGTTCTTGTCGGAATCGGCGTTATCTTGATAGCGCGCGGCTTCAAACCAAAGAAATAATGGAGGAAATTATGAGTGACTGTTGTGAAAAGCCGGAAAAATCCGGCGGCGGAGCGGCGCCTGCAGGCGCTGTGTACGGACTCGGCTTTATCGGCGCTGCGGTGTATTTTATCTCGCATGCGACCGGCTTCTGGATTGGCGTCCTCGGCTTTCTCAAGGCGATTGTCTGGCCGGCCTTTGTCGTGTACGGCCTTCTGGACTTGATTGCAAAATAAGACATGCGTTCCGGACAGAAATCCCGGAAACAGCAGGCAAAGGCTGGGACGCCCTGCGTTTCCGAGTCTTTTTTCTTGTCCAATGCGCCGCAATCCTGGTATATTTAAACCCGTCATGGAACAGAATAAAAACATCGACTGGGCTCTGGGAGCATTCTCGGCCCTGAAATCCGGCATGGCAAAAGCTATCGTCGGCCACGAAGAACTGATCGAAGCTCTCTCGCTCGCCCTCGTATCCGGCCAGCACGTCCTTCTCGAAGGCGTTCCCGGCGTCGCGAAAACCCTCGCAGTGCGCACCCTCGGCCGCCTCATGTCGCTGGAATTCAGCCGCATCCAGTTTACCCCGGACCTTCTGCCGTCGGACCTGGTCGGTACCCAGATCTACAATCCCCAGACCGGACAGTTCTCCGTGCATACCGGTCCCGTGTTCGCTAACCTCGTCCTCGCCGACGAAATTAACCGCGCGCCGGCAAAAGTCCAGTCTGCCCTGCTCGAATCGATGGAAGAAAAGCAGGTAACCCTTGGCGGCGCCACCCATGCGCTGCCGAAACCCTTTATGGTACTTGCCACCCAGAACCCCATCGAGCAGGAAGGAACCTATCCTCTGCCTGAAGCCCAGCTGGACCGCTTCATGTTCAAAATCCTGGTTGGCTACCCCTCTCGTGACGAAGAGCTCGCGGTACTCCGCCTGAAAAAGGAAGCTGATCCGGAAATCTACCCCGTCCTGACCGGCGAAGACATCGCAGCTCTGCGCGAGCTCGCCGCAACAGTGCATGTCGACCCGAAAATCGAAGAATACATTGTCGATCTCGTGCGCACCACCCGCAATCCTGGCGCCATCGATCCTGAGCTCGCGGAAACTGTCCGCTGGGGCGCCGGTCCCCGCGCCGTCGTCTTTTTTCTACGTGCAGCCCGCGCCCGCGCGCTCATGCAGGGCCGCTCCTTCGTGCTTCCCGCAGACGTGCAGGCGGTCGCCCCCTGGATTCTCCGCCACCGCATCCTTTTAAGCTACGAAGCCCTCGCCGACGGCATGACACCCGATCAGGCAGTCGCGCGCATCGTAGCAGGAGTTCCCGCGCCATGATCGACGCCGCCCTCCGGCAGCGCGTCAAAGAGCTGGAAGTGCGGGCGCTCCGCCTGGTTTCGCACCGGTTCATGGGCGAATGGGAGTCCAACATGCGGGGGCAGGGGCTC
>JALHET010000464.1 GCA_022839525.1 Lentisphaerota bacterium | reverse complement strand
TGGTCACCTTCAATGGTTTGGCGCAGGGTGGCGGAGGCGAAAAAACCATGAGCGTGATCTCCAAGGGCATATCGGAGGCACTGATTACAACTGAGACGGGGCTGGTTCTCGCTCTCACCGGAGTATTCATCCTGTTTTTTCTGAACCGACAGCACCAGCGGTACGAGAAAGTTGTGACGCATGTTGAAACATTGTGCATGCGCGAGTTCCAAAAACGTCAGGCCGAAACGGCATAACGAAGTGAAACGAGGTTTGGAGGCTTATGAGCAGATTTAGAAATTCAGGAAGTGACGATGAGGAGTCGGCCGGAATCGACATGTCGCCGCTGATTGACTGCGTGTTCATCCTGTTGATCTTCTTCATCGTTACGACAACCTTTGTCGATGAGACCGGTGTGGAAGTGGACAAACCTCAGGCCGCATCGTCTGTCCACCTTGAGAAGAACAGCGTGTTGCTGGCCATTACGGCCAAGGGCGAGGTGGTCTACGGGGGTCAAGAGATCGGTGTCGGCGGCGTGCAGACCGTCGTCAAGCGCATGCTGGAAAAGGAGCAGATCCCGGTGATCATTCAGGCCGATCAAAGTGTGCCGTCCGGACTGCTGGTGCGTGTGATCGATGAAGCCAAATTGGGCGGCGCTGAAAAGGTCAGCTTGGCCACACGCAAGGAGGCGTCAGGAACGTGA
This sequence comes from Lentisphaerota bacterium, assembly GCA_022839525.1. Next base: position 818 of record JALHET010000464.1, on the reverse strand, counting down.
CAAGGTTCGGTCAGAATAACCGGTCAGGCGGCGACCTGTTCGGGCGCTTCTTCGTCTCCGGCAGCACCCTGATCATGGGCGCGGCACTGACGGTCGTCCTGTTCCTGTTGCTCCCCGTCCTACAGGACATCGGCCATCAGGAAAAGAAGGCAGACCTTGAACTCGTGAGTGTCGACACGGTCGAGGCGCCGCCGCCGCCCCCGGTCGTCGAGGAAAAAAGAGAGGAACCGCCGCCAGAGGAGGAACCGCCTCCGCCGGAACTGACGGAACATGCTCCACCACTTGACCTCTCGCAATTGGAATTGGCGCTCAATCCGGGCATAGGCGACGGCGTGGGCGGCGATTTCGCGGTCAAGCTCACCGCCTCCGGCGCGGGTGAAACTGCCGTGCAGGAGCACGAGGATATTTTCTCGCTCGCCGACCTTGACCAGGCGCCCCGTGTCATCATGCAACCCGCACCGCAGTATCCCTCCGAGATGAAAAAGAAAAAAATCCAGGGCACTGTCTACGTCCTTTTCATTGTGGACAAGGACGGCCGCGTGATGGCTCCAAAAGTCCAGAAAACCGACAATCCCGCATTCAACACACCCGCGCTGAGTGCCGTAAAACGCTGGCGTTTCGAGGCCGGCAAGAAAAACGGACAGCCTGTGCCTTTCCGCATGCGCGTGCCCATCACTTTCGCACTTTAAGGAGATGACCATGAGACTGACCTGCCTGACATTAGCCGTAACCCTTGCCGCAACGTGCGTGCAAGCGGACGAGCTGATCCAAAACCCTGAGACCTTCTGGCGCGATCCAACTTTCCAGAAATCGTTTAT
>JALHET010000463.1 GCA_022839525.1 Lentisphaerota bacterium | reverse complement strand
GTTCTTGTCCGCCAGCAGTTCGCGATAGTCCTTATACAGCTTACAGCGGCCAGCCCGGATGCTGTCCAACAGCTTCACCTCGTGCGGAAGGCGCGTACCATCCTTCTTAAGGAAGATCGGCAGACGTCCTTTCAGGCCCCACTCCAAGAATTTGGGGTCGAACGCTGTTTCGTCACGCTTCAGATACGGCTCGTATACGTCGCACAGCGCCGTCACCTCCACGTCCGGATAGTTCATGAACAGATGCATCACCTGCGTGCCGCGGTTGCCCACGCCGATGAAGCCCATGCGGATTTTCTGCCCCGCGTTCTCGGCCTTCACGATGGCCGGCATCGCCAACGTTCCCGCTGTCGCCATACCACTCTTGATAAATGCCCTTCTTTTCATTTCCTCTCCTCTCAAACTACCGGTGCAAACCATAGTTCTGCTTTTCGTAAAGTTCGGGACGGCTCTCATCCACGTAAAGACTCCGTGCGTCACCGAGGCCCGGCCCCACGGAAAGCCAAAATGTCTGCGGCTGCGCATCAAGATCGATGTCCGCCCAGGCGAACCCGCCGTCCTCGAATGTCTGCGCCACCCAGTTGCCCTTCGCGTCGATCACGCCGTTCGGCAGATGTCGCTGGCGCATGGACACGAGAAACGGGATACCCGTATCAATTGCGCGTGCCGGGAAGCTGATCTCCACATGGTCGTTCGCGCAGCCCGCAAGCGGGAAAAGAATGAGTTCCACCTCCTTGCGGCGCAGGAACTTGGCCGATTCGCTAAACCAGTTGTCCCAGCATGTGAGGCAACTCACACGCCCGAAGTCGAGATCGAACACCTTGAAATCATCGTCCGGCAAAAGCCCCGCCATGTATTCGCCGCTCGTGAGCGTCACCTTGCGGTAGCGGCCCACCAGTTGACCCGCACGATCCACAATGAACGTGGTGTTGTGATGCGTGCCCTCCTGCGTCTTTTCGCGCACGTTCATCGCGATGTACGTGCGGTGCTTCTTCGCATACTTCGACGCAAGCGCGAAGGACGGCCCGCCGGGGACGAGCTCGTCCGTCTTTTCAGGGCACGGCGAACCGCCCGTATTCACGAAACACTCCGAGAAGAGAATGATGTCCGGACGCTCCACATGTGCGAAGATGTTCGTGAGGCACGCCTCAATCTGCCAGAGCCGCGACGCGATGACGGCATCGGGATCATCCCAGCCCGGCTTCGTCTTCTCGAATCCCGGAGCGCGGAAACTGGCGCCTTTTTCATACGGATTGCCCGAAACGCAACGCACCACGCGCGGCTTCGGCCGGTCGCATGACACGGCCGCGACCGTCTCAAACCGCACGTCCATCTCATGCCACTTGCAGATGAGATCAATGCGGATCATATTGCACTTTTGGGGAACCGGCATTGTGCGGTCGAAGGTGCGCACGATCACACCGTCCGCACCGAGTGTGTCCTTGTATGAGATAAAGTCGCGCTGATAGAACGACACCCCTTTGCGGTTCCCCTTCTCCGGAT
>JALHET010000462.1 GCA_022839525.1 Lentisphaerota bacterium | reverse complement strand
GAGGCGATCGAGCCCGCGACCATGCCCTGCGCGCCATCCAGGGCAACCATCATGTTGCCGAAATAGAGGCGCTTGCCCGTGACAGTGGCCAGCGCCTCCTCTTGGGTCATGCCCTTGGCTTTGCGCTTCTCGTAGAATGCGTCGGCCAGTTTGGGCAGCAATCCGGAAGTGGTGTAGTCGATGGCCTTGATGCCGACGGAGGCCAGCGTCACGCCCGCCTCGGCTTCGGCGGCGGCAATCTCTTCCGGCGTGCCCAGCACGACCGGCGTACAGACGCCGGCCTTCGCGGCCTTGACCGCCGCCGCGATCACACGCGGATCCATGCCTTCGGGGAGAACAATGGTTTTATTCGCCGCTTTCGCGCGGGGAATCATGAGGTCGAGAATGCTCATTTTTTTGTGTCCTTGTTTTTTAACGTTGCCGCGAGCAACTGGAACGTTTCGCGGGCGATCATCAGCTCTTCGTTGGTCGGGATCACAATCGCGGGCAGTTTCGACGCATCCGTGCTGATGACGCCGGCCCTGCCGCAAACCTCCTGATTCTTCACCTCGTCCAATTTGCATCCCAGCGCTTCAAGACGGGAGATGATCGCTTTGCGCGCCTGTGCGCTGTTTTCCCCGATCCCTCCCGTAAAGACGACGGCATCCGCGCCGCCGATCAGTGTGAAATATCCGCCGACATAAAGGGCTGTCCGGTGTCCGAACATGTCGATCGCATTCTGCGCAGCCGCCTCGCTATCGATGCCGTTGATCCCCTTGAGCCCACTCTGCTTGTTGAGCGCGTTGTCGATTTCGTCAACCGTCATGCCCTTGCGCCCGAGGAAGAAAATGATCGCCGGGTCGATGTCTCCGCAGCGCGTGCCCATGATCAGCCCCGCCAACGGGGTCAGCCCCATGGAGGTGTCAAGCACCTTACCTTTCCTGATCGCCGCGACGGAAGAGCCGTTGCCCAAATGGCAGATGATCAGGTTCAACTCCTCAAGCGGCTTTTTGAGGAACTCGGCCGTCGCGTGGGCCACGAACTTGTGCGAGGTGCCGTGGAAACCGTACTTGCGGATATGGTACTCGTCGTAATACTTCTGCGGCAGCGCGTACATGTAGGCGTGTTTCGGCATGGTCTGGTGAAAGGCCGTGTCAAACACCGCGACATTCGGCACATTTGTGAAGACCGTCTCGCACGCCACGATGCCCTCGAGGTTCACGGGATTGTGCAACGGCCCGAGATCCGCGCATTTCTTGATGACTTCCTTCACATCCTCTGTGACGACCACGGAGTCTGAGAAATCCTCGCCGCCGTGCAGCACGCGGTGGCCGATCGCGTTCACCTCTTTCAGCGATTTCAAAACGCCGTTTTTGGTGTCCACCAGCATTTTGCACGCCATCGCCAATGCCTTGCCGTGATTCTCGGCGGAAATCCCCTGCGTGATTTTTGGCTCGTCGTTGCGCTGGTAAATGAGATTCGCGTTCGGGCCGCCGATCCGCTCCACAAGGCCTTTGGCCAAGACCGTCTTGGTGGTCATACTGAAGAGCGTGAACTTGAGCGAGGAACTTCCCGAATTGATCACCAGAATTTTTTCGTATCTTTTGAGTGGCATGATCAGCCCTTCTCCGCTTCGGATGGTTTAAAAAAACAAACCGCGTGCCGCAGTCGTTATGCTTCGCAAAAACAGAACCAGTTTGCTCTTCTCCGCACAATATTTCAAGGCTAATCCCCGAAGAAGCCGTCCTTCTACACTTCCGCCGGGAGGAGCTTCCGCTTGCGCAGGCCGCATATCCGTTCTAAAATGAGTTCCAAGTATGAAACGCGATTGTCCCGTTTTCGATTTTCATGTCCACCTCTACCCCGACCATTTGGCAGGCAAGGCTGTGGGCAGCCTTGCACCGCGTTTTGGAAACCCGCCGGCTTTCGACGGAACGGTCGGCGGCATGAAGGCCAACCTTGCGGAGTCGGGTATCCGCTGTGCCCTGAATTTGCCGGTCGCAACAAAAGCAAGCCAGGTCGACTCGATCAACGCTTGGGCGGCGGCAAACAATCGCGGCCCGGTCTTCAGCCTGGCTACAGTTCATCCCCATACGGCCGACATTCCCGGCAGCGCATTTAACTCACTAAGGGCCTCTTTAGCTTTGTAGTTCATGTGCATCAGTCCTTTTGATAAAAATCGCATTCAAATGCGGCTGCCGACAGCGGCAGACCAGGAGCCCAAGCAATGGGCTGTCCCATAATCGCAGTCACATGCTG
>JALHET010000461.1 GCA_022839525.1 Lentisphaerota bacterium | reverse complement strand
CTCGACCTGCACAGCGGGAGCGGGCGTCTCGACATAGCCGTTGAGCGTCGTGGTGAAGAAAGGCTCGCCTTCGGTGTAGATCTCCGGCATGCCGTTGCCGTAGGCATAGGGGATGGTGAAGTTCGTGACTTCCGTGGAGTGGCGGCCCTGTAGGTCGATGCCGAAGCCGCTGCCGGGGATGACGCTTCCGCCCGCACTACCCTCATGTTGGCCGAAGCGCAGCTCAAAGGCGTGCGGGCCGGGCGTAACGGACACAGTGGCGAGGCGGGTGGCCTCTTCGCTGAGGCGTCCCGAAAGGACGGTCTGCCCGTCGATGACGATCAGGCAGGAGTCGTCGATGTTCTGGATAAAGGTCCAGTTTTGGGTTTCGCCCGAACGGTTCCAGACGTAGCCGGAATAAACGGCGGAGGAGTAGTTCCACCAGACATAGCCGTTCTCCAAGGCGTTGGACTGGTTATTGCCGCTGGGGACTCCGACGATGCCGTTGGCGGCGCGGGGGGTGAGTTGAATACTGTCGCAGGGGTTGGGTTCCACGGAGTTGCCGCAACCGCCGACCGTGCCCTCAAAGAGGCCGGGCTGGCCGGGCTGGGCGTTGCGGGCGGCTTCGGCGGCGTCCCAGTTGACAGATGAGGTGGTGAGGATCGAACCGTCGCCGGGATCGGCGATGACGCGCCAGCCCGCGCCGTCGCCGGGGTCCCAGTTGAGGCCGCTGTTCAACATACCGGCGACACTGCAACCGACACTGCCCGAACCGTCACCGAAGCGCGCATCGAAGAAGTGCGGGCCGGGGGTGGCGGTGAAGGAGCCGGTGGTGGGCCCGCTGTTGCCGTTACGGTAGATGACCAGCGAACGATCGATGACCAAGTAAACGTAGTCATCGAATGCGCCGCGGAAGTTCCAGACCTGATTGGTGGCCGTGCGGTTCCAGATACAGCCGGTGTATGCGTAGGTGTGGTTGTTGCCGACCCACATGCCGCCCGAGTTCTCCGTGTTGGCGGAGTAACCATTGTTGGCGGCAAAGGTGGTGAGGCGGATGTTCTGTTTGGGTGTGTAATGGCACGGATCTTTGGCCGTGCGCGAGACGAGGCCCTCCCAAAGACCCGGCGTGAGCGCGTCAAGGGCCGGAACGGGCGGCGCAGCGACGACGGGCGCGACAGCGAGCGTGGCGGTGGAGGCGCCGGTCTTGCTGATCGATGCGGCGCTGAGCGTACCGTTGACAACCGTGCCGCCATCGCCGATTGTCAGTGCGTTGACTTGAATGTCGTGACCGCGGAGGTCGAGGCATGCGGGCGCGCCCGTACCCCCGACGGTAACGGCGGTGGCGGCGGAAAGGGCGTCACCGTGGCCGAGGGCCAGCGTGCCCTCGCGCACAAGGGTCGGGCCGGTATAGGTGTTGGCGGCGTTGAAGGTGATGCCCCCGCCGCCGGTTTTGGTAAAGCCGCCGGAAACGGCCGGCTTGACGGAAAGGGTCACATCGACGTCGTCGCGGCCAGCTTGACGCAGAGTCGCGATTGGCT
>JALHET010000460.1 GCA_022839525.1 Lentisphaerota bacterium | reverse complement strand
ATTGGTTGCTCCGATTCTCGGTTGGGATCCCGCCACCGTCGAGCGCGAGGTCGACACGTACCGAGCGCGCGTCGAAGCGGAGATCGAGTCGCAGACCCAGCCGGACGACGAGTCGGCCGACGCCTTGCGCGCCGCAATTCGCATTGCCGCAGGATTCGCCGGCATCTTCGTCGTGTTCAATTTTTTCGTGTCGCAGATCGGCCCGGTCATCGATTCCATCATTGCGCGGCGCGGACTTGAGTATCCGGTAATGGACATCGGCTGGCCCCCGCTTGCCGCGATTACCTGGTCGTCCCCGCTCGCGCCCGTCTCGATCGTCCTGGTGATGCTGGTCAATCTGGCAATGCTCGCCTCCCGCACGACGAAAAACCTGTACATCGACTTGTGGAACTACTGGCATTTTGCCTTTCTTGGCGTACTTATCCAGTCGGCAACCGGAAGCCTCGCGCTAGGTTTTGTCACGGTAGTTGTAATTACGGTGTTTACAATCAAAATGGCCGAATGGTCGGCTCCCTACGTCAGGCGCGAAACCGGTCTGGACGGTATCGCCGTAAGCCCTCTTTCGGTCGTCGGCCTCCTTCCCTGGGCTGCCGCGCTGAACGCCCTGTTCGACCGCATCCCCTTCGTCCGTTCGCTCAACTGGAATCCTTCCGGCCATGCGGGAAAAAAGGACACCTTGCTGGGCGAGCCCATGGTCATTGGTTTTCTGGTCGGCGCGTTCCTTTCCGCGCTTGCGGGCTTCGGCGTCCGCGAACTCCTCGAAACCTCGGTCAACATCGCTGCGGTGATGTTCCTGCTCCCCAAATGCGGAGAACTCATCGGCCAGGGAATGGGCGCAGTATCCCACTCGTTCAAAACCCTGGTTGAACAAAAGTTCCCGTCGTTCACCGGGCTCTCCATCGCGATGGATACAGGCTTCCTCTTGACCAATCCTTCGGTTATCGCAACGGGCCTCATCCTGATGCCCGTCTCGCTTGCCCTTGCCTTCATCCTTCCCGGGAACCGCGTTCTCCCGGTCGGCGACCTTCCCAACCTCATCTCCATTTTTTCGCTTTCGGTTCTCATATTCCGCGGCAACGTCATCCGCTCGGTGATCGCCGGCATCCCCGTCATCGCCACCTTTCTCTGGTTCTCGTCGAGCCTCGCCCCCGTCTTTACCGCCGAGGCCCAAAAAGCGGGCATGGACTTCGGCGCTGCCGGCCGCGAAATAACCGCCTTCACCGACGGCGGCAACCAGATCCGCTTCTGGCTCTACCACCTCTTCAGTCTCGAGCCCGCCGCCTTCGCCGTAATCCCGTTCTCTGCAGTCCTCGTTTTCATCGCCTGGAAGGCTTCCCGGAAGCTGGCCTCGGCCAAATAGCAGGAGTTCGCCGAAAAGAATGCCCCCTGAAAAGTCTGCTTTCAGGGGGCGTGGTTCATTTCAGGAAGAGAGTGTATTACCTTGTTTTAATCAGTGTTTAACATTTTTTCGTTTCAGGGAACGACTTTGGTATAGATCCTTTCAAGTGCTAACCACTCGCCTGAGT
>JALHET010000459.1 GCA_022839525.1 Lentisphaerota bacterium | reverse complement strand
CACACCCTTCCCGCCGTCCAAACCGAACGTGCTTAAAAAAACGCATAGGGATAAAATACCACATCATCCCCTCCCGAGAAAGGGGAATCAGCAATTCTAATTTTGCCCCCGCCCGCCAGCGGCCAGCGTTGCGCTGGCCGCTGGCGGGCGGGCTGGGAATGGACGAATGCGCGAATGGTTTTAACCGCAGATGACGATTGGCGCAGATGAAGGGTGGAAGGGTGAGCCGCAGGCAGGGCTCACACATGGGTGCGTCTGGAGGATAACGGCCGCCGGGGACAGCGGGCTCCACGTCCCGGCCTCCGTCCGCACCACATGCTTGAAACCAGAAACGCCTGAAACCAAAACGTCAAAAGTTCAACTTGCGCAACGTTGTGCTAACTGGTAAGATTCGTTACCAGTTAAGGCAAAAACCGGAAAGGAAATCGCATGGATAGAACTCTGCTCAGACTCCTGGCGGAAATGATCGCGGACTTTCAGGCCGCGCCGCTTGAGGCGGGGTTCGACCGTTCCCTGCGCCTCCAGACCGCCCCCCGCAAGGCCGCCGTCTGCATCGGCGTCCGCCGCTGCGGCAAAACCACCGTCCTTTTCCAGCACATCCGGCGTCTGCTCGATCGTGGCGTCCCGATGGAGAACATCGTCTACTTGAACTTCTTCGACGACCGGCTACGGTCGCTGAACCGCGACACCCTCGACACGGTCGGCGAGGCGTTTTTCGGGATGTTCCCTGAAAAGAAGGGCACGGAGAAGGTCTATTTCTTCCTCGATGAGATTCAATGCGTTCCGGGATGGGAACCCTATGTGGACAGGCTGCTGCGGACCGAAAAATGCGGCGTTTTCATCTCCGGGTCATCCGCCAAGCTGCTGTCCACGGAAGTCGCCACCCAGATACGGGGGCGTTCACTATCGTGGGAACTCTTCCCGTTCTCCTTCGGCGAATCCGTCCGCGCGCGAGGCGGGAACCCAGAGGGACCGCCGACCTCCAAGCGCCGCCTGACGCTCGCCAAGCACTTCGATGCGTATTGGCAGACCGGCGGATTCCCCGAAGTGTTGGATGCCTCCGACAAGATCCGAGTGATGACGCATCAGGAATACCTGAACGCGATCCTGTTCCGCGATGTGATTGAGCGGCATGATGTCGCGCATCCCCGCGCCGTGGCGGATCTTGCCGCCTGGCTCATTGACAATACAGCCTCGACCTACTCGATCAATCGATTAACCGGATACCTCTCCGCGCTTGGACACAGGATACCCAAGAACACTGTCGGCGACCTCTTGGAGTGGTTTGAGGACGCCTATTTCCTGTTCACCACGCGAATTTTCGACGCCTCTCTCGCCCGATCAAATACGAATCCCAAGAAAATCTACTGCATCGACCACGCCTTGGTGCGATCCACTTCCTCCGGCGTCTTGGTCAATGACGGGCATCTGCTCGAAAACATCGTCTTCCTCGCCCTACGCCGTTCCGGGGCAAAAATCTACTACCACCGCACGAAGGGTGGGCGAGAGGTTGATTTTGTCGTGCCGG
>JALHET010000074.1 GCA_022839525.1 Lentisphaerota bacterium | reverse complement strand
CCTGCCGGCGTAAGACTTGAAATCATCCGACTGTTTCCGGGAAAGGCCGACGTTTACCGACGCGCCTTCAACAGGTTTGCCAGTTGAGTCAACCACGCGAAGATCAATCTCGATGATTGCACCCTGCGCGAATGCCCTGAGCGCATCTGCCGACAGTTGCTCGCGCGCGCCTGCGCATAATAATACTGGACATAGAGCAGTGGCTAATTTTGCCAGCCTAGAAAATGTTGTCTTCATTTCAGTTCTCCGAGGTTAACGAATTTTTCGTAGAGCTTATGCGTATAATGATACGCAACGTAGATCAACTGGCTATGCAGCCAGCGCGTTTTGTATTTGTCCCCGCCCCATGGCCAGTCATTAGGGCGTTGAACATCGATATTCATATCGATGTTACGACTGGAAACAATTGTTGCAATGTTGGTGCTTCCCAACGGCCATGACAACGCAGGGATGCCCTTGATGAGTATGTCGTCAACATGCGCCTGAGTGATCACGTTGGTGAACATGAACCCCGGGTCGCGCTCGAAGATCGGATACTGCCGCAGGGTCGCGTCGGTTGAGGCATTGGCCCCGTCCGCCGTCTGCCAGGTGGGATACTCGAAGCCCCAGCCGGCCCAGCCCGTGCCGTAGACGATGTTCCTCCCCTTGTAGAGCTCCTGCTTGTGCCAGATGTAGCGGCGGGTATCCGCCCATGGGTTTAACAGCTCGACAATCAGCGGAGTCCCGTCGGTCGCGATCTCAAGCACCTCGTCGCCCGACGACCAGAAGTTGTAAAGCTGGGTGCGCTCCAGGACGTTGGTGAAGCGGCTGCGCCAGGTCAGCTTCCAGCGGTCGTCGCCCTGCGGGAAGAGCTTGTACCAACTGCTGGCCCAGGTGCGGTTGCTGTATCCCAGCCAGTTGGAGTGCTGCATGTAGTTGTCCGGGCTGTCGCGCTCGTCCACGGTCGCGGCATCATACGCCTCGGCGGGAACGGCGGCGTTGAGCGCGAAGTACTTGTCCACGTTCATGCCGCAATCGGCGATGGCGTAACCCGTGAGCATGTTCCCGAGGCTGTGCGCCATCCAGATTTTCCCGCCGGGCATGGCGTTGACGAGCGGCGCGAGCTGCGCCGCCGTGTCGCGGGCATTCTGCACGTTCAGGTAGTAGTCCGCCTTCGTGCCGTCGTCGGCATGCCAGCTCACCCCGCAGAACCGCGCCGTCATGCCGCTCTGGTAGAGCCGCTTGAAGCACTCCGACGCCCAGCCGCGCGCCTCCTCCCTGGACACACGGAACCCGTGCGCCAGGAACACCGTCTTGCCGATGGTCTCGGAGTCGGGGCGGTTGGGCGGCTGGCCCGTGCGCGACGGATAGTAGGAAGAGGCATCCGGGCGCAGGTTGATCCAGCGGTACATCTGCTCGACGCCGGAGACGCGCAGGGGGAGTTCCATCTTGACGATCTTCTTGCCGTCGCGCCAGATCTCGGCGACGAGGGGAGAGGTGGTCGCCGCGCGGCCCTCGATGAGGATGACGCCCTTGGACGGGTCGGCGCGGAGGGCATCGACGAAGGTGCCGGGGAGCGCCACGCCGGCGGCGGTGATCTTGCGCGTGGCGGCGGAGGCGAGGCCCGCGACGTCCGAAACGAGGAAGGCGCCGGCGTCGTTGGTGGAGAGCGAGGTCGGGACGTAGGCGAGCGCGTTCCCGGCGTGGCGGAGCTTGATCTCGATCCTGCCGCCGGAACCGAGCAGCTCCTCGATCTTTTCGAGCGACCTGCCGATGTCCAGCCACACGGGGAAGAAGTCCAGCAGGTCGGCGCGGCCGTTGACGGTCTCGTCTTTAAAGTTGGCCTTGCCCCGCCAGCCGGAGGACTGGCCGGGCAGGTCGCTTTCGCCCTCCGCGACGTCGCCGTCGTCCGCGTCGTCGTTGATCCAGATGCGCAGGGGTTCGGCGGAACGCTCGGCGGGGGAGATCACCCGGTCGCGGTTGTAGTCGGGGATAAGGCCGCAGTCGAAGACGTGGATGACGGCCTCTTTGCCTTCGGCGACGTTGCCGCCCCCGCCGTCCTTCATGTGGACGTGCGCGGTGAGCAGCCCGTCCGCATTCTCCGCCAGCCAGCCGTCGCCGCCGGTGACCTCCGCGACACCCGCGAGGCGGTGGGCTTTGTAGCTCTGGAAGGTCGCCTCGTCCGGCATGCCGCCGATCTGCGCCTCCCAGCAGTACCAGTAGGGGTCGCGGTGTTCGCCGGAGCCGCGCCAGGACAGCGTGACGCGGTAGGAGCAGCCCTTGCGCAGCTTGCGGGGATAAGTCGCGGAATCGCCGGGCTCGGCGGTGCTGATCCTGAAGACGCGGGTGTCGGCGGGGGAGAGGCCCTCGACGGTCATTTCCCATGCGGCCCAGTCGCCGTAGAGGTGGAACGGGGTTTCGATGAGCGAGCCGTCGGGCGGCGGCATGCCGTTGTCCGAGCCGTCGAGCGGGTCGGACCCCTGCGCCACCTCGTCGCCGTCCCAGACGCCGTCGCCGTCGGTGTCGCGGTTGAAGGGGTCGGTGCCGTGCAGGCATTCTTCGGCATTCGTCAGCCCGTCGCCGTCGGGGTCTTCGCCCGCGCCGTTGCCGGCGGTGCCGTCGGTGTCGTTGTTGACGAGCGGGCTCATGCCGCTGGCGGATTCGAAGGCGTCGGGAAGGCCGTCGCCGTCGGTGTCCGGGGCGAGAGGGTCGAGCCCGGCGGCGGTCTCGGCGGCGTCGCTTATCCCGTCGCCGTCGCTGTCGGCGCGGAGCGGGTTGGTGCCGGTGCCGAAATGATAGGCGACGGAGAGGCCGGGAAAGACGGCGGGCTGATCCTTGGAATGCGTGAGCGCGGTGTACGGGGCGCGGGCCTCCAGCCGTGCGTAACGCCCGTCGCCGTACCCGGCGGCGGCGAGGAAGACGACGTCGGCGCGGTCAGGGACGCCCTCTTGGAAAACGGCCTGGAACGAGACGAGGTTGTTCGTGGTCGCGCCGCCCCAGTAAAACCCCATGTTCCTGAATTCAATGACGCAGTACCGCGCGCCGTTGGTCGAGATGTCCGCGAGCGTGACCGATGTGCCGAGTCCGGCGGGATAGGCCTTCAGGTTGTCATAGAAGGCTTCCAGCCGCAGGACGCTGTCCGAAAGGTATCCGTATGCGGCTGATTGGCCCAGTTCAATGACGCCGTCGATCCTGACAAGGACGTTGGAGCAGGCGGCGCCCTGGATCTCGACCGGGAACGGCAGCGGCAGGACGGCCTGGCCGGAGTCGGGGTCGTCCATCAGCGCGAGGAGGTCCGTGCCGCCGGGGACGGCCAGCGGCGGCAGCCCCGCGCCGGTCCACCCCGCCTCCCCGTTGTCGCCGAGGCCGTCGCCGTCGGTGTCCGCCGAGTGCGGGGAGGTGCCCAGCGCGGCCTCGCGCAGGTTGGGGATGCGGTCGCCGTCGGGGTCGGCGGCGGGATCGGGGTCGCTGGCGTCGAGCGGGTCGAAGCCGTGCGCGGCCTCCCACCCGTCCGGGCAGCCGTCGCCGTCCGTGTCCCTGTTCCGGGGCGAGGTGCCCCGCGCGGCCTCCGCGCTGTCGTTCAACCCGTCGCCGTCGGGGTCGGGGTCCAGCGGGTCGGAATCCGGCGTGCCGTTGACCTCCGCGCCGTCCGTGCGCCCGTCGCCGTCGGTGTCGGGGTTGCGCGGGCCGGTGCCTCTATAAAACTCGTCTCTGTTGGAAAGCCCGTCGCCGTCGGCGTCGGCGGGGCCGTCGGCGGGGTCGAGCGGGTCGAAGCCGTGCGCGGCCTCCCACCCGTCGTCCATGTTGTCATTGTCGGTGTCGGCCTTCAGCGGATTCGTTCCGGCGGGAATCTCCCCGCCGTCGTCCAGCCCGTCCCAGTCCGAATCGCGGCGGTAGGGATCGGTCCCGAGCGCGGCCTCCGCGCTGTCGTTCAACCCGTCGCCGTCCGTGTCCCAGTCGTTGGGGTCGGAGGCGTACCCGCGTGTCCCGAGATATTCCTCCGCGAAGGAGAGGCCGTCGCCGTCGTTGTCCGAGAGGCCGTCGGACGGGTCGAGCGGGTCGAACTCCGGCATCCGCCAGAACTCCCATCCATCGTTCAGCCCGTCGCCGTCGGTGTCGGGGTCGAGCGGGTCGGTGCCGGCATCCGCCTCGTCGCCGTCCCTAAGACCGTCGCCGTCGGTGTCGTAACCAAACGGGTCGGTGCCGAGGGCAAGCTCCCCGCCGTCGTCCAGCCCGTCGTTGTCGGTGTCGGGGTCGAGCGGGCCGGTGCCGATCCCGAAGCGGTATTCCAGCGCGAGGCCGTCCGCGACGGACGCTGTGTCGCGTGAAAACTGGAGCGCCTGAGGGACCGTCCGCGCCCCCAGCGTGGCCGAGCGCCCGTCGCCATAGCCGCTGGCGTTCCGGTAGAACACGCGGAAGCGGTTCGAAACGCCCTCCTCGAAGACAAGCTGGAACGAGACGAGGTTGTTCGTGGTCGCGCCGCCGGACCAGAAGCCCGCGTTTTTGTATTCGACGACGCAGTGGCGGTGGCCGTTTGTCGTGACATCCGCCAGCGTGACGGCGGAACCGAGGACTGCGGGGTAGAGGCGCAGGTCGTCCCAGAACCCGGCGGCGAGCAGGCCGCAGCCGGACGGCATGTACGCATCGCCCATGTCGCCATTGGCGTGCCGCCCGGCGCCGACCGTCCCGGCCCCCGGGAAAAACCCGGCGATCCCGTTCGCGTTGGCCGACAGGTTGGTCAGGGCCCGCCCCCCGAAGAAGAGCGGGAACGGGAGCGGCCCCTCCGCGCAGCCCCCGTCCATGTCGGACGCGAACCGCGCGGCCAGGTCCGTCCCGCCCGACGCGTCGAACCACCGGAAGGCCGTCGCCGCGACCGACGGCGGGCCGTATTCCTCCCCGTCCGTGAGGCCGTCGCCGTCGCTGTCGCTGTCGCGCGGATCCGTCCCGAGCGCGGCCTCCAGGGCGTTCGGAAGCCCGTCGCCGTCGGGGTCGGCGCCGGGGCCGTCGCTCCCGTCGAGCGGATTCAGCCCCAGCGCGACCTCCGCGCCGTCGGGATACCCGTCGTTGTCCGTGTCGGCGTCGTCCGGGTCGGTGAGGTAGACCCATGTCTCCATCGCGTCGGAAAGGCCGTCGCCGTCCGCGTCGATGAGCGGGGCGGCGCGGAAAAACGCGGAGGCGGAGACATCCGCACTGAACGGTGCGGCAATGTTTGTGTAGGCCACGCCGGAGACATAAAGCGAGTCAACCGTGTTCGTGACGGCCGGCCCTTCGGGATCCTCCTCCTGCGCGGGGGGGAGCAGGTTCAACGGAATCGAGTTGGATGCGGAGCCCGCGGACGGCTCGGCCGGGATCCGCGCCAGCGGATGCCACGCGGTGCCGCCCGCCGCGTTCGTCGCGTCGAGGCGCGGCGCGCAGAGGATGTCCAGCCGGTTCCCCGGGCCACGCGGTGCCGCCCGCCGCGTTCGTCGCGTCGAGGCGCGGCGCGCAGAGGATGTCCAGCCGGTTCCCCGGCAGCGGATGGCCGTCCGGCCACGCCAGGGCGAGCTGCACGGCGTTGGAGTCCACCCGGATGCCCGTGAACCGCAGCCCGTTCGTCCCGTCCGGCCCGCCTCCGCCCGGCGGGTTCCAGAAACCCTGCCGCGCCTCCGCATAGGCGCCGAGGTTGGCCGCGTCGACGAAATGCCACTCCATCTCGACATGCGACGGCAGCAGCAGCAGGCGCGTGTAGTCCAGCGCGGACTGGGAGACGCCGTTCGTCGGCGCGTCCGGCACGCCGTGCAGCTCCGCGATCCAGTCCGGGGTGTAGCCCGCGCCGGACAGCGGCGGCTGCGTGTCGAACAGGGAGCCGCCCGCGTTGTAAAAGCCGATGACGCCGCTCGCGTCGTCCGTGCGCAGCGTGACGGGAAAGATCTCGACCCCGCCGAAATTCGTCGCCGTGAGCCCCCCCAGGAACCCCGCGCCGAATCCGTTCGTGAAGGCCGCCGTCCGGTCGACCGCCCCGCCCCACACCGTGAGGGCGCGGTTCGTCACGGGGAAGAACAGCCCGATGCCCGACGCCTGCTCCCGCTCGTACGCCAGCGCCAGATCCGTCTTGTTTTGCGGCTCGCCCGCGAATCCCGGAGGGGGAAACCCCGCCGCCGCCCGCGCGAGCGCCGCCAGCACGAGGCAGAGACGCAGGACGGCAGGCACGCTCTCATTTACGTTTTTCCTGCTCATGTCTAGATCATCCGGATTTTCACCGGCTCCTTGTTCAGCACGCCCGCGGCACGGATCTCGCTTAAGGCCGCGTCGATCCCCTCACCCTTGGCCGTATGCGTCAGGATCACCACCGGCACATACCCCGCACTCTCCAGTTCCCCGGGAGGCGCCTTCTGCGTCGCCGCCAGAATGCTGACCCCGTGCCTACCCAAAACCGTGGTGATCACGCCCAAGGCGCCGGCCTTGTCGACCACCATCAGCCGCACGTAATAGCGGCTCATGACATCCCCCGCCGCACGCATGCGCAGCTTGCCGTCACCCGTCAGGCATACGCCGCGCCGGTACCGCGACTTGCCCGCCATCAGGTTGCGCGCGATGTCGCCGATGTCGCCGATCACCGTGCTGGCCGTGGGCTCACGCCCGGCGCCGCGCCCGTAGTAGAGCGTGTCGCCGCTCAGGTCTCCGCGCACCATCGCCGCGTTGAACACGTTGCTGACCGAGGCCAGCATGTGCCCCAGCGGCACCAGCGTGGGATGCACGCGCACCTCGATCTCGTCGCCCTCGCGCCGCACCACCGCCAACAGCTTGATGCGGTACCCGAACTCCGCGGCGAACTTCACGTCCATGGCCGACACGTTGCGGATGCCCTCGACCAAGACCTGATCCATCGGCACGTGGAACCCGTATGCCAGCGACGCCAGAAGGATCGCCTTGTGCGCCGTGTCGATCCCGTCAATGTCCAGGCTCGGCTCGGCCTCCGCATACCCGGCCTTCTGCGCGGCCTTCAAGACCTTGTCGAACGCCAGACCCTCGTTCTCCATGCGCGTCAGGATATAGTTGCAGGTGCCGTTCAGGATGCCGTGGATGCTCTGGATCTCGTTGCCCGCCAGCCCCTCGCGCAACACGCGGATGATCGGGATGCCGCCGCCCACGCTCGCGCCGAAATAGATGTCCACGCCGTTGCGCTCGGCCGTCCCGAAAATCTCCTCGCCGCATTCGGCCAAGAGTTTCTTGTTCGCCGTGACCACCGACTTGCCCGCGTTCAGCGCGGCGAGAACAAAGGTTTTGGCCACGCCTGTCCCGCCGATGAGTTCCACGACGATCTTGATGTCGGGGTCGTTGATCACCGCCATCGCGTCGGTCGTCAACAGCGCGGGATCGACTTTCACGCCGCGATCCGCCGTGATGTCGACATCCGCGATACGCTTAAGCACAGTCTCAACGCCCAACCGCTGCGCCATCACCTTGCGGTTGCGCTGCAGGCCGTCCACGACGCCCGCGCCCACGGTCCCGAACCCGATAAGCCCTACACCGATCTGCTTCATAACCTCCTTGCTTTCCTGACCCTCCGTCAAAAAGGAGTTTTAGTGTAATGAAAACAGGGGCGGTCTTACAAGCCCGCAAAAGCCGCGGGTTCGGGTTGGAGGTTAGAGGTTACAGGTTATGGGTTACGGGTTGATGTGGCGGACGGTGGTAGGGTGGTTTCCCCGAAACCGTCCGCCGTCCCGCGCGAACCGGGGGGTACTGCCGCACTACGCCTCGTACAGCGGCTCGGCACTCTCTCCGTCCTCCGCGCCGCCCAGAATCTCTTTCACCGCCTGAGAAGGCCCGGGGTTCCCACTGGCCTGGGGATCCCCTTCCGCCGGCTGTTCCGCCTCACTCCTTTTCTTTTCCCGCGTGTGAACCGCCTTGCGCTCGGAGCGTTTCGACCGCTGGAGCGTGGGATCCAATTCGTTCAGCTCCTTGAGCGTGCTCAGCCCGAAATGGTCAAGGAATGTCGGCGTCGTGCCGTACAGGAAAGGCCTCCCGGGCAACTCGCTGCGCCCCACGATGCGGATCAGATGCAGTTCCATCAGCGCCTTGACCATGTGATCCGCCGACACGCCGCGGATCGATTCGATTTCCGACCGCGCGACCGGTTGCCGGTAGGCGATGATCGCCAGGGTCTCCAGCGCGGGCCGCGACAGCCGGTTCGGGCGGTCGGCCTTGAGCAAGTTGCGCACCCACCGCCCGCAGCACGGCTGGGTCTGAAACCGGAACCCGCTGTTAATGTCCGCCACCTCAATCCCGAGCCCCAACCGCGCCAGTTCCTTGGCGATACCCGCCACGGCGTCACTGATCTCGCGGGGGGAGGCCTCGGCAAACAGCCTGAGCGTTTCGTCCTCCCCCTCCCCGGCCGTTTCCGCCACACTCTTGAGACAGGCCCGGATATCCTCAACCGTCAGCGGACGATCCGCACCGAACAGCAAGGCTCCCACAACCTGCTGCAGGCTCGACGCCATGGGCAATTTGATCTCGTTAGGATTCGACATGTTCGCCTCCCCCACTCCCCGGCACCACAGACGGCTCCCCGGAACATTCTTCCACAGGCAGAATCAGGATCTCATGAAAGGGCGCATTTTGCCACAAGGTGATTTGCCGCAGCCGTATCAGCTCCAGCAACGCCAGAAACGTCACGATCACCTCACCCCGGTGCGACCCGGGGTTGAACAGCGTGGAAAAAGCAATCCGGCGACGGGTCTTGGCCAAGGCAAGAATCGACTCCATCTTGTCCGGCACGGACCAGCGGATCGGCTCGATATGCCCCAGCGGCTCCACCGGAGCCCGCGACAGCACCTCCTGCAAGGCGCTCAGCAGGTCGAACAGCCCGATGTCGCCCAACGCCTGCCCCGCATCCGCCGGCTCTTTCGCGAAAACCGGCTGCTCTCCCCCAAAGGTGAACGCCTCGCCCTGCAGCGTCTCCAGCTCCTGCAGCCGCCCGGCGGCGTCCTTAAACTTCTTGTATTCGATGAGCTGCCGCACCAGGTCCAGCCGGGGATCCACCCACTCCTCTTCGCCCTCCTCTTCCGCCGCGCGCGACTCCACCGGCAGCAGCATCCGGCTCTTGATCATCATGAGCGTGGCCGCCATCACCAGGAACTCGCCCGCGATGTTCAGATCCAGCATGCGCATCATGTCGAGATACGCCACGTACTGCGCCGCGATCGTTTCGATCGGAATGTCGTAGATGTCGACCTCTTCGCGCCGGATCAGATAGAGCAACAGGTCGAGGGGGCCTTCAAAGACCTCCAGTTCCACTTTGTAATCGTCCTGCAGCAGCGCTTCGACCGACATGCCTCTCCCTTAATACCGCGCCCCGTATAGGGCGCGCTCACTTCAACAGCGGCCGGGACGGGGCCCGGCCCTCCATTAAAACCGAAACAACATCCCTTTTTCTTTTGGAGGGACGACCTCCGTGCCGTCCGTTATGAAAGGGCATTGCCCGGCCGTTGGCCCCTACACCAGTCCCACCGCCCGACGCGCGCGGTCCACCGTCTTGGACGACTCGGCCCGCGCCCGTTCGGCACCCTTGCGCAACACCTCTTCCACATAGTCCATGTTCTTCCGCAACTCGTCGCGGCGCGCGCGGAACGGCGCGAACGTCTCCTCGAAAACCGCCGCCAGCGCCTTTTTGGCGTGGCCGTACCCGTAGTTGCCGCCGCGGTAGTTCGCCTCCATCTCCGCCCGCTGCGCGTCATTCGCAAACAGCTTGTAGAGCGCGAAAATGTTGCAGGCCTCCGGATCTTTCGGCTCCTCCAGACCCTTGCTGTCGGTCACGATCTTCATGATCCGCGCCTGGGCTTCCTTCGGCTCGCCGAACAGCTCGATGGTGTTGCCGTAGCTCTTGGACATCTTCTGCCCGTCCAGCCCCGGCACCACCGCCACTTCCCCCGGGATGAAAGGTTCGGGAATCGTGAAGACCTCCCCGAACTCGTTGTTGAACTTGATCGCGATGTCGCGCGTCACCTCCACATGCTGTTTCTGGTCACGCCCGACCGGCACAACGTTCGACTGATAGATCAGGATGTCCGCGGCCATCAGCACCGGATAGGCGAACAGCCCGTGCATCGGCGCGATCCCCTTGGCGAGCTTGTCCTTGTAGGAGTGGCAGCGCTCCAAGAGCCCCATCGGCGTAACGACCGACAGCAGCCACGCCAGCTCGTGCACCTCCGGCACATCGCTCTGGCGGAAGAACACCGTCCGCTCCGGATCCAGCCCGCACGCCAGAAAGTCCAGCGCCACCTCCACCGTGTCCTGGCGCAGCCGCGCGGGCTCATGCACCGAAGTCAGGGCGTGGTAATTGGCGATGAACAGATAGGCCTCGCCCTTTTCCTGAAGCCGAAGGGCCGGCCGCATCATCCCGAAATAGTTCCCCAAATGCAGTTTGCCCGAAGGCTGGATGCCCGAAAGGATTCTCATACTGTTGCTCTCGTTCGCGGTTGAATGGGATAAAAAGGCCGGAATCATACCCTCCCGACCCTGTTTGCACAAGCCTTGTCGTCTATGCCTTCAAAGTTACCACCACTGTTTTCGCCCGGAACCCCGGGCGGCTGGCTGACCTACTCCACAGTAAACTTGAAATACCGCACCGCGTTGCGGAAGCAGATGTCTTTCACGATCTCGCCCGTCCAGGCGATGTCGTTGGGGATTTTGCCTTCGGTGATATCGGTTCCCAGCAGGTTGCAGAGGATCCTCCGGAAGTATTCGTGGCGCGTGTAGCTCAGGAACGAGCGGCTGTCCGTGAGCATGCCCACGAAACGGCTCAGCAGGCCGAGCTGCGAAAGCGCCTCCATCTGACGCGTCATGCCGTCCTTCTGGTCGTTGAACCACCAGCCGCTGCCGAACTGCATCCGGCCCGCTTCCGGGCCGCGCTGGAAGTTGCCCAGCATCGTGCCGACCATCTCGTTGTCGCGCGGGTTCAGCGTGTAGATCACGACGCGCGGCAGCGCGTCCGCCTGCTCGAGCCGGTCGAACAGCCGCGACATCGGCACGGCCACGCTCCAGTCGCCGATGCTGTCGAACCCCGTGTCCGGCCCAAGCCGCTGAAACATCCGCGTGTTGTTGTTGCGCATCGCGCCGTAGTGGATCTGGGCGCTCCAGTCGCTCCGGGCGTCCATGGCCAGACTCTCGAACAGAACCGCCGAACGGAAAGCGGCGGTCTCGTCAGCCGTGGCGGCGCCGCCCTGGCGCACGCGCGCGAAGAGCTCGCGGATCGCGGCATCGCGGTAGGGCGTGGCGTAAAGCGTGTCCACCCCGTAATCAGAGAGGCGACAGCCGTTCTGCGTGAAGAAGTCGTGGCGCTTCTGCAGAGCACAGAGCAGATCGTCCCACGTCGCGACCGGCATGCCTGCGGCGGCGGCGAGCCGGTCCAGCCACGCGTTCCAGAACGCGGGCCGGTCGATGGCCAGCGCCTTGTCCGGGCGCCAGGCGGGCAATACCTGCACCTCAAAGCCCGAGGCTTTCACCGCCGCGTGATGCTCAAGCGTGTCGCAGGGGTCATCCGTCGTGCAGACCAGCCTGACGTTGCTGCGCGCCATCAGGCCGCGCGCGCTGAAGCCGGGCTGCGCCAGTTTCTCACCGGTCTCCCGCCAGATCTTCTCGGCCGTGGCGGGCGTCAGGAGGTCGAACACACCGAAATAGCGCGCGAGTTCGAGCTGCGACCAGTCGAACAGCGGGTTGCGCAGCAGGTAGGGCATGGTTTCGGCGAACTTCTGGAACTTCTCACGGTCGGGCGCGTCGCCGGTGATAAAACGCTCGTCGATCCCGTTGGAGCGCAGGGCGCGCCACTTGTAGTGGTCGCCGCCGAGCCACACCTGCGCCATATTCTCCCACCGTTTGTCTTCCGCGACCTCCCCGGGCGGCAGGTGGCAATGGTAGTCGATAATGGGCATGGAGGCGGCGTATCCGTGATACAGTTCGCGGGCCGCCTGATTCTGCAAAAGGAAATCGTCGTGAATAAAAGGTTTCATACGACGTCCATTTAAGCAAACCCCGCCGCCTACGGACAGCGAAAACCAATGCGCCCCGCCTGCGGCTTCGCCGCTGACGGGGGCATTGTTACAGGTTACACGATTGGCTACAGGTTTCCGGTTCCGGGTTTCTGGGCAACGTAAAACGCCAATCGCCCGTACACCGTACAGCTAAAAAGAATCGGACATGATTTCCGACAGCTTCGCTTCGGCGGGGAGACATCCATGATTCACATGATGTGACTGCTTTATTCCAATCATGTTAATCCTGTCATCCAGTCCGGAAAAAGCGTCTGTTTGGGTTTTACTGACTACTCGTCGCCCCCCCCGCCCGATCAGGTCACGCACGACTTCGCCCGCCAGGATCAGCCCCGCCACAGAGGGCACGAACGAGACGCTGCCCGGGACGCGGCGGCGACGGTTGGCACCGGCCTCAACCGGTCTGACCGGCGGCTCTTTGGAGTAGACCACCTTGAGGGAGGTCAGGCCGCGCTTCTTCAGCTCCCTGCGCATCGCCTTGCAGAGGGGGCAGACAGAGGTGCCGGCAATGTCGGCCACCTCAAAGCGCGTGGGGTCGAGCTTGTTGCCCGCGCCCATGCAGCTGATGACCGGGACGCCGGCCTGCCGCGCACGCACCGCGAGTTCCACCTTGGCGGCGACCGTGTCGACCGCGTCCACGAGATAGTCGCACCGGGAAAGGTCGAACCGGTCCGCGTTTTCCGGCAGGTAGAACGTTTTGAACGTCTCGACTTCGGCGCCGGGGTTGATGTCGCGCACACGTTCGGCCATCACATCGACTTTGGGGCGCCCGACCGTGCTGTGCAGGGCGATGAGCTGCCGGTTGAGGTTGGTCCGGCAGACAAGATCGCCATCCACCAAAACGAAGCGCCCGACGCCCACCCGGGCCAAAGCCTCGACCGCAAACGAACCGACACCGCCGATACCGAAGACCGCAACACGGCTCTCCCGGAGGGTTTCGAGAGCGGCCCCACCCAGCAGGCATTCCGTGCGTGAAAAAGCGTCCATAACGTGCCGTTACTCGGCCTGCGGAGGAGCGGCTTCCGTCGTCTCTTCGGCGGGAGCCGCACCTTCTTCCTGTTGCATCTGGGCCGCACGCTCTTGCGCCGCCAAAGCCGCCGCTTCCTCGCTCTTTCTGATCTCTTTCTGCGCCGCCTCCCGGGCAAGTTTCACCAATTGCTCACGTTGTTTCGCGGCTTCGGCCAACTGAGCCTGAGTTTTCTGCGTGTCGCGCTCGCGCAGGCGCTCCATAAACGAACGGGTACCCGACGTATCAGCCGGCTTGTCTCTCAGATAAGAGAGCCCCCGCGGCGTAACGCCGGCAGCGCCCGGCTTCCGCGCGAAGGGAAGGCTGCGCGGCTCGGCGGAAGAGGGCAGCTGGATCGGCAGGGCGGCACGATGACGCGCAAGCGCCGCGGGTTGACCCGCCGCGGCCGCTGGAGCGGGAGCGGAAGGGTCAACCATCCCCTTCCCCAGTTGGAGCGTGATGGCCACCCCCTCTTTCTCAATGGTGGCGGTCTCGGCATCGTAATCGGCGCTCAACACCTTCCAGCCGTCCGCCTCGCTCCCCACCAGCAGGTAGTAGTTGACCGGCGGCTTTTGGGAGAGGTCGGTGAACCCGATCGCGGTGCTGCCGTCCGGCGTGACATTCACAGCCGACATGTTGACCTGCTTGGCGAGCTTCTGTTGCTCAGCCTTCTCCTGCGCCTCGTTCTTGAGCTCCGCCGCATCCGCCTGTGCGGCGTTGAAGTTGGGGGGCAAGGCGCCGAACGGCATCCGGTCGAGAATCGGCTGATAGTGCCCGAAAGGCGGAAGCGAGTAAACTTCGCCGGTGGCACGGGCCAAACCGGCCAGGCACACAAGCCAGACAAAAACGGACAGCCCGCCAC
>JALHET010000458.1 GCA_022839525.1 Lentisphaerota bacterium | reverse complement strand
CCGGTGTGGTTCATCCTCCTTTGTGTTGCAATAACAAGAAGGATAACCGGATGCGCCTGTTTAAATCAACTGGTACCCACAAATTCTAGCGAAGTGCCCTTCACGAAAAGGCTCACAGCGGCGTGAATGAGTCGCGCGGCGACCTGAAGATCCTCCGCAGTCTCCGCTTGCGCTCGTTGCGTCTCGGCATCACCGGTATCGCGGACGTGGTGGAACTGCACCGTTGCGCACCGTCTGAGGGCGGTGTGTCGGTGCCGGGGATCAGCGGCACATGGCAACCCTTTCCCGTGGAATACAAGCGCGGCGCGGCCAAAAACATCCGCTGCTACGAAGTCCAACTCTGCGCACAGGCGCTCTGCCTTGAGGAAATGCTGGACGCGCGGATTCCGGAAGGCGCGCTTTTTCTCGGCGAAAAGCAACACCGGTCGGCGGTTACCTTCACAGATGCGCTGCGTTCGGAAACCGAGGAGGTCTGCCTCGCCTTGCAGAAGCTGTTTGCCGAAGGTGTCACGCCCCCGGCGGATTACGGCAAACGCTGCTCGTCCTGCTCCCTCTTTGAAGCCTGCCTGCCGAAATCCGCAGGCGTCGGCAAATCCGCCCACGCATGGCTTGCCCGCGAACTCGATACACTCGACCTCATGGAGCCGGAAAAATGAAGAAGCTGCTCAACACGTTGTATGTGACCACGCAGGGTGCCTATCTGCGCCAAGAGGGTGAGACGGTTGTGGCATCAATTGATCGTGCGGATGTCCTGCAGCTGCCTATCCACACGCTCTCGGGAATTGTCTGTTTTGGACAGGTTGCCTGCAGCCCGCCACTGCTTGGACTCTGTGGCGAGCGGGGTGTGCATGTCAGCTTTCTCACGGAACGGGGAAAATTCTTGGCGCGCGTCACGGGACCGGTCTCTGGCAATGTGCTACTCAGGCGCGAACAGGTGCGGTACGCCGACAAGCCGGAGGCCACGCTGGAGATTGCCCGCAGCTTCGTTTTGGGAAAGCTCGCCAACAGCCGCACCGTGTTGCAACGGGCACAGCGCGACCACGACGTCGGCCCGTCCGTTGCAAAGGCCGTCGATGTGCTGGCCGACGTGATTCGGCGCACGCGGCGCGCGGCGGATATCGATACTCTGCGGGGTTTAGAGGGAGAGGGCGCGGGGAGCTACTTCGAGGTCTTTGACCGTATGATTGTTTCTCAAAACAACACGTTTTCGATGCAGAAGGGACGCAGCCGCAGACCACCGCTCGATCCTTTGAACGCATTACTTTCATTCTTGTACACGATCTTAGCGCACGATTGCGAGGCCGCGTTGGAAGGAGTCGGACTTGATCCGCAGATCGGCTTTCTGCATGCACTGAGACCCGGGCGTCCGAGCCTGGCACTTGATCTGATGGAAGAGTTCCGCTCCATTCTGGCCGACCGCGTCGCAATCTCGCTGATCAACCTCAATCAAATCAACGGCAAAGGGTTCACGGTCACGGAGTCAGGCGCGGTCATGATGGACGACGAAACCCGGAAGACCGTTCTGCAG
>JALHET010000457.1 GCA_022839525.1 Lentisphaerota bacterium | reverse complement strand
GCGAACTCGGTCTGTATGACCTCGTGAACGGGGTGTTCTTCACCAATCAAGGAACCGGGACTTTTCTTCCCGGCGAGGAGGTGGCTTCACTCCCCTCCGGGCAGAAGGCTTATACGCGCCTCACGTATCTGGAGTCCCACGGAACAGAGTACATCGACACGGGCGTAAAATTTACCGACGCGCACGGTTACTCGATCACTTATCAATCGACGACCTCGGCAAACGTCAACCACAATGTCTGCGGATCACGTGAGGACAGCGGAGACACCCGCTGCGTGCTGGGAGCCAACCATGTATACGCTTACGCGGGGTGGAACGGCCTCGTCATCCAGCAGTCGCAAAACATCGCGGACACAACCGAAGGCACGACGAAGGTGAACTACCTTAATTCGCGTATCGTCGACTGTCGCGGAACAACCGCGAACCTCGGCACACTGACGGCACAGGATGCCACGTTCTACCTCTTCGCAGGACACTACGCCTATCAAGCCAACGTCTACGGCTCCTATCGGATCATGGCGTTCACAATGACCAAAGACGACGGAGCGATCATGGACCTCATCCCCGCCCGCCGGAAGGCGGACGGCGCGCTCGGGATGTACGACACGCTCAACGACGCCTTCTACATGAATCTGGGGCTGGGACAAATCACTGCGGGGGCAGAGGTGGTAGAGGAACTTCCGGCGGGCTACGCTGAACTGGCCTACATCGAATCCACGGGTACACAATATATCGATACAGGGATCAAGTGTACGAGTAACGTCACCATTCAGGCGACGATCTACAACGCCTATTCGGTCTCGAAGCATTTCGTCGGCGCGCGTACGGCGTTCAAGCAGAACGCGCTGGGCTTGTCCTTCCAAGCTGAGAGCGGATCTCAAGGCTACGCCGCCGCTTGGGGAACAGATGTCGCTTACAAGATCATGGGACAGAGTTTGACGAATGCCGTAGGCGATGCGTTCCATACCTTCTCTTTCGGCGGAAAAACACCCGTTCTGGTCGATTCCCGGTTAAAGCACGTGTTCACGGCGCAAAATTTCGCGACTGACCTCAACGTCTACGCCTTCGGTGTCAACAACAATGGCACGCCGCACAACCAGTCGCCGTCCATCCGCCTATCAGCACTGAAAATCTACGAAGGGCCGACCCTCGTGCGCGACTACGTGCCAATGATGACGACCAACTGGGTCGCGGGACTTTATGATCTGAAAAACGACGTCTTTTACGGGAACGCCGGCACAGGTGTTTTTCTCACGGGGCCGGTCGTACGCGGCATGGCTGTCACGAACGCGGTGGCGAACGGAAGCTTCGAGACACCGGATGCTGGCTGGACGGGCGACTACACGCGCGTCACCAGCGCAGACACCGATGTGCTCCACAGCACATACATTCCGGACGGCACGTACGTTGCAACGCTTGCGGCCGGCGCGGCCATCACGAACGCATTTACGGCGCGGGCTGGACGGTACCGCCTCGCGTTCCAGTACATGGCCGCCCGCAGTGGTACCGGCGGCAAGGCGACTGTGCTGC
>JALHET010000456.1 GCA_022839525.1 Lentisphaerota bacterium | reverse complement strand
GCTCGGGACAGATATTTCCTCCATGTTGCGCGAGTTTCAGGAAACCCAGCTGAAGCTGCTGTCGGTTTCCCTGGAAACTTTCAATTCCATTGCGCTCAAGCTTGACCAGCGTTCCGACGCCGAACTGGCGCGAATTTCGCGGATTCTCGAGTCCACCGCCGTTATTACCGAACGGCTTGAGCGCATTGTTGCGGGCAGCGAAGCCGATATCGAAGCGTCCGTGCGGGAGATCCGGCTTGCAGCAGAGAATATTCGCAGCGTCACCGAAGAACTTAAAACAGGCCGAACTCTCGACAGGATAGACGGTGCGATCGACGAGGTGACGCTCCTTGCGCAGAATGCCAGTGCACTGGCGCAAAACGCCGACAGGGTGGTTGCCGACGCGGGCGATATCGTCGCAAAAGCTTCAGGGCTCGGTGTCGAAGTAGATGCCCGCTCGGATTATCAGATTTTATCAGGCTCTGTCGGTACATCTGCCGGAATCAGGCTGGAACCCCGGAGCAAGGACCGCTGGTACCGCGTTGGGGTTGGGCAGGCTCCGGGCGTAGAGGATGGAACCGGCAGCGGAACTTGGGAAGTGGCGGTTGATGCCGAAATTGCCCGCACATTCGGCTTGATGACGCTCCGCGGCGGCTTGTACTCCAGCCGGGCAGGATTGGGGCTCGATCTTGATCCTGCAGACTGGGTGTCCTTTTCCGGCGAAGTTTTCGACTTCCGCACCGGCGAGGCGCCGAATCTCAGGGGAACGGTTACGCTGTACCCCTTTTTCAATCCTGTTTCCGACAAGCCCTGGAACTGGGTGTATGTTCGCGGCGGCGTAAGCTCCGCCCTCCGGTCGGATCGGGATTTCTTTGTAGGGGCGGGAATCCGGTTCGCAGACGAAGAAATCCGCGGCCTCGTCGGTCTTATTCCTCTCGCAGGAAACTGATCACGGTATGCGTATCGATAAACTTTTCGCAGACAACGGATTCGGTTCGCGTCGCGATATAAAGAGGCTGCTTCACTCCCGCGCAGTCGAAGTTAACGGCGTTGTTTGCGCGGACGCGTCGTTCAGGGTAGATCCCGAACGGGACGTATTCACCGTAGAAGGAAAACCGTTCCGTCCGCGGACAACCGTGTACCTCATGTTGAACAAACCTGCAGGGGTCATTACTTCGACTGACGATCCGGCGCACCGGACGGTTATGGATCTGCTTGCTCCGCCCTGGTCGCTTATGGACCTGTTTCCGGTCGGCAGGCTCGATCTCGATACCGAAGGCCTGCTTGTGCTGACGAATGACGGTCCGCTCACGCATCGGCTGACGTCGCCGAAAACCGGTGTAAACAAAACATATCTGGCCGTTCTCCGCGATCCGGTCGACGAGGCAGCCTTTGCGCGCTACGACGCAGCACTTCGAACGGGTATCACCTTCCATGACGGCTATACGTGCCTTCCGGCAGTGCTCGCTCGAGCGGACAACACAGGTTGCCACACCGATTCCGATGCAAGCGCCGAGCACGTCCCGAGCACCCCGCGCGTCCAGTCCAGCTTGCACGTTC
>JALHET010000455.1 GCA_022839525.1 Lentisphaerota bacterium | reverse complement strand
CGGCGTTGGCGGCGCGCCGGTTCGCGGTATTGCTGTTGACCGGGTGATTCCGGTATGAAGCGTATGTATATTGATGCAATTTCATTCGTTTCAATCTGAATCTCTACGAATCAGATTAATTTCGTATGAATTAAACCCATCCGAATTTAGGTGTCAAGCACCCCTTGGGAAAAGGGGTATTTTTTAACACTCTGAATTTGTGATAATATTTTATGATTGTGAAAAAATATTCTTGTTTTGGCCGCAAGGCGCAAAGGAACAGTCGGCTGCGCGCAGGATCACTCTTGGCGCAAGAGCGCGTGCGGGATGGCGCAAGCGATGCGCGGATCGCCTGCGGTGCGCTGCGTGCGCACCTTCGGCAAGGGCTTTTGGGAGGGCCAGACGGAAGAGGGGTAGTGCTGCGACCGTTCACAGGCTGTGGCTTTTGGCTACGCCCAGTGGCGCGGCATGGGAGCTGAGCCGTATTGCTCCCGATGCAGTACGGCGCATGCTTTTGAGTGAGTGAATGCATCGTTTCGGGGGAGCGGCGGTTTTACCAGCCCGCGAGAGTGGCGCTGCAGGATGGCGAAAGGGATTGTTTTTATTTACCCATTTGCCTGAATTGGCTGGTTAATGGTTACTAACATATTGTCGTTCCAGCTATTTTTTCCGCGTGGAGTGAAAGCGAATTTTTTTAATTCCTATTGACAAAGGAGGATATTTTCTGTAAGAAGTTTCCTATACTTATGTAATAGCTCACTCATTTTCGCCGTGCCGGGTGGCGCGGCGTCGAGTGACGGGCGCGGGACCCATACAATGAAGCTTGCAGCAAAGACCCGATACGCGGCGCGCATCCTTCTTGCTCTGGCCATGCACGGCGAAGACGCCCCCATGACCACCACGGCGCTGTCCCAACATACCGGCGTGACGGTCCAGTTCATCGAGCAGATACTCAAGACGCTGAAGCGCGGCGGACTGACGCGCAGTTCCCGGGGGGCCTCGGGTGGGCACATGCTGGCCCGCACGCCCGAGGACATCACCCTTGGCGAAATCGTGCGCCTGATGGAAGGTGGCATCCAACTCACCGTGTGCTGCTCGGGCGATGCCAACGCGTGCGCGCGCCGGGCCTCGTGCCTGACCAGGTCCGCCTGGGTGCGGGCGTCGCAGGCCCTGGAACGCTCGCTGGAAGAGACCACCCTGGCCACCCTCATGGAGGGCGAGCAGCCGCTGTCCCCCCATGACGAAGCGGTCTGTCGCACGGCGGAAGGCGACACGGCCGGGGCCAGGCGTTCCGCGGCCCGCCGACCCGCCAGGGCGGCGAACCCGGCTGAACTGTACTGACGCGAGGCGCTCCTCCGGACCGGCTCCATGCTCCAGCTTTTTGGGCCTTGGGCCGTGGTTCAGTATTATCGTGCGGTTGTCCCGCCTTGGGCCAGAGCAACACCGCGACGCACCACCGCCGGATTTCTTCCGGCGGTTTCGTTTTTCTCTTCCGGTTGGCCGCGTTGCCGCCATGGCGCGCGGCCTGCTTCCCTCCCGTCCCGCGCATGTTTCCGGGCGTGGCAACCTGCCAG
>JALHET010000454.1 GCA_022839525.1 Lentisphaerota bacterium | reverse complement strand
AGGGTGAGGTTAGTGCTGTCGATCTCGACCGCGCCATCGGCTTTTCGGAGTGGCGCGTGTTTGCGCGTGGAATCGATCACGTCGCGGGCGAGCAGGGATTGCTTGACCGCTTCGGCGGATTGGTTGGCGATCCCCTTTTCGATCTCCTCTTTACGCCGGCGCTCAGCGCGAGCCTCGGCGCTCGCCACGAGGTAAAAACGGGCGGGCGAGTCGGGGAAGACGGCGGTTGTGATATCACGGCCCTCAACGATCAGGTCGCCGAAGCGCGTCAGGCCACGCAAGCATGCCGTCACACGGTCACGCACCGCCTTGACCGTGGCAACCGGGCTGGCGTGCGCGTTAATCTCCGGCGTGCGGATGGCGTCGCCGGGTTGTTGCCCGTTGACGAAATAGGCGATCGCGCCGCTCCGGGCTTGACAGGTGACGTTGACGGTTTGCGCAAAAGCGGCAACGGCATCGGGGTTTGCAGTGTCGATGTGGTGCAGCAGGCACTGCCACGTCATGATGCGGTAGAGTGCGCCGGAATCGACATGCAGGAAACCCAATTGGGCGCCGACACGTCTGGAAACGGAGGATTTTCCCGCTCCGGAAGGGCCGTCAATCGCAATCACTCGGCTCATATGAACGTTCCCCCTTATTATTATTGTGTTACCGTGGTTTCGGAAGATTATGCGTGGGGATTAACGGATGCCGGCATGGTAGTCTTGGATGGACTTGACGCCGCCCGCGCTATCGCGGGCCGTGCGTATACCGTTCGCGCTGGCCAGAGCCGCCGCCACCGTTGTCAAATAGGGGATCTTGTACTTGAGGGCTGCCTTGCGGATGGATGCATCGTCGGCTCTCGCATCGCGACGGCCGGAAGGCGTGTTGATCACAAGGCAGATCTGGCGGTTCAGGATCACGTCCAAAACATTGGGGCGCCCCTCGTTGATCTTGTGGACGACGTCGCCCTTCACGCCGTTCTCCGCAAGCCACTCGATGGTTCCGGACGTGCCGATCAGTTTGAATCCCAGTTTTGTGAACTCCTTGGCCGCTTTCACGGCGGGGGCCGTCTTTTCGGAGAGGCTGATGAGGATCGTGCCCTCCTCCGTGGGTAGCTTCGTGTTGGCGCCCTCCTGAGATTTGTAATAAGCCAAGCCAAAGGTTGAGGCTAGGCCGAGAACCTCGCCGGTCGAACGCATTTCGGGGCCGAGCACAGGATCCACCTCCGAAAATTTCTCGAAGGGGAAAACCGCCTCTTTGACGCCGTAGTGCGGGATCATTTTCTGGGTGAGCCCCAGTTCGCCGATTCCCGCGCCCAGCATCAGCCGAGTGGCGATGCCTGCCATTTGCGTGTTGCAGACCTTGGACACCAACGGCACCGTGCGCGAAGCGCGGGGGTTGGCTTCCAGCACGTAAACCTTGTCCTTCTCGATGGCGTACTGCATGTTCATCAGGCCGATCACATGCAGCTCCTGGGCGATTTTGCGCGTGTAGGAGAGGATCGTGTCGAGGTGTTTCTCCGGGATTGAGGCCGGCGGGATGACACAGGCGGAGTCTCCGGAGTGGACGCCCGCG
>JALHET010000073.1 GCA_022839525.1 Lentisphaerota bacterium | reverse complement strand
CCCACACCCCGTTCCCGTTCCTATCACCGAAAACCAGCATCCCGGAGAGTGCGCCGCCCTGATAGAGCGTGGGTGCCGTGAACAGCATCGCGCACACGCTGGGAGGGCTGGGAGCGATCGCCTTTTCCTTGCCCCCCTCCTGCCTGAGGGCCAACACACCGCTCTGGGAGAACGATGTGCCGTCGCCCAGTTTGCCGGACGCCCTGAAACACCCGCGCCCGTCCACAGCCAGGGTCACATACCCGCTGCCCATCGGCGCCCCATTCGTGGGCCAGAGAACCTCCGCCACGGGCAACGCCACCGTGTAGTAGCCTTGCAGGCTGGCCGCGAGCGCCTGCCGCTCCGGTTGCCTCCAGTCGTCCCGGAAAAGTTCGATCAGGCGCTCATTCCCGCCCGTGCCGAACGTCCCGCGGATATCTCCGCCCTCCATATCCATTTGCAGTTCAAACGGGATGCTCTCGCGCGGCTTCACCAGATATCCGGTGATGGTTGCCACACCCGTATCAACGTCGATACTCTGGTAAACAGCGTTTCTCACCATGTACGTGCCCGCATAAACAGGCGCTTTGTTGGGAAACACCGCTTTGCCGGTAATCCGCCCCGCCGACGATACGGCCAGCGTCATGGTTCCGACCGCCCGAATCAAGGACGCCTCCTCGTCTTCGGACAAATCTTCGCTCACCCAGCCGTTGTAGCTTGCGGCCCGCGTCACCATGGGGTCGACCTCGTTAAGCGTCACCACCGCGTCCGGCCCGACCGCATTCTCCGTCGTTGGTGTCAGGGTCACGCCGAAGGTTTCCGCGCCCTCCCACTCTTTCACATCCTTGATCAGCGCAAACGTCACGGCCTTGTCCGCCGCGTCGCCGTCCGCCCATGTCAGCGTGGCCGGCGAAGGCGCGCCATTGAAATCCTGTCCCGCCGTCGCCGTATGCCCGGAATCGGGGGTCAGCTTGTCCTTATACCCGATCTGCACCGTCGCCTCGCCGGTCGTGCCGCCCGTGCGCCGGACCAGGAGCGTCACGCGCCCCGCGTTCTCGTTCACCGCCACCGCGTTCTGCGCGAACTCGATCATGCCCGGCGCGAAGCGCTGGTGATGGAGCGTGTAAAGGATATTGGTGTCCGTAGAGCCCTCACCACGCCAGACCCTGACATACGCGGTTCCCGCAGCCGTCGGCACGAATGCGAATTCCATGCCGTTCGACAGCGCGGCAGGCCCGCCCCACACCGACCCTCCGCCGGCATCGCCATACACCGCAACCTGCGGCGTATCCGCCGTGATCCCGCTCACATCCGAGAACCATACCCGATAGGTCGCGCCGCTCACCACCGGAAGCTGATACCAGTCCTGCAGATCCGCATAGGGCTCATCGCCGTCTTTTTTCGCGAGCTTGAGGTTGGCCTCGGCCTTGCCCTGATCGCTCCACGCCAGTTCCGCCGCGCCCTCAGCCGTGTCGTTCTCCGGATCATAGGCATCCTTGGAGGGGTCGGCCGGGACGGGGGGATATGTATAGCCGGCAATATAGGAATCAACCCTTTGGCTGAACGCCGTAAACCCCAATGTGTCCGAACGTTCCCAACTCGCGTCGGCCTTGAATTTGGTGAGGCTCCCGTCAAACCAGGTGATGCGGACCAACGGCAATTTGGTCAGGCGGCTGGGGCCTCTCGCCCAATCCGTGACGGCTGAAAGTTTGCTGGAGTGCTCATATACCATAATCAGCCCTCGGCGCGCGAAATAGGCCTGCGCCTCGGCGCTGTCCAGGTGCCTGGCGAAGGCCGAGCAGTGGGAACACCTCGGCATCGAGAACACCACCAGCAACGGCGCACCGGTTCTGACCGCCTCGAGTTTGGCGGCTTCAAAGTTACTGTTCCATTGGCCGATCACAACAGGGCCGTTCACAGGCTGCGGACTTGCAAAGGCCGAACCCGCCACACAACACATCGCCACCAGATACGGCAAAACACTCTTTTTCATAAATGTCATCCTTTTATCAGATCCATTCAATCGCTATTGTACCAGTTTAGATTCGGGATGCAACCGAAAAATGATTTTTCCGTCACGCACAAAAAAAGCGGGAAACCGAAGTTTCCCGCTTTACCTTAAGTAAACAGTCCTTAAGCGTTACACGTCTTACATGCCAGGAGCCCACAGGCCGGCGAAATACTTCTGGGACAGCTTCTTGTTGTAGCTGATCGACCAGGAGCCGAACAACACTGTCGGGACTTGGTCGGTTTCATCCCATTCGCAAGCGGGATAAGCCACGGCCAGAGCGGTTGCGCAGTCCATCTCGCAGATCGGGGCGGACATGGAACCGACAATGTTGCCGCTCATGCTCTTGAGATAGCCGGTTTTGCTGTCAAACTTGCCAAAACCAGCGGCATACATGTTGACATCAGTGCCTACCTCATCATCCTCCGCGCTACCCGTCCAGAAACCCTCGGCATCCATGCTCTTCTTGCCGATGCGGTTAAGGATGGACCAGTACAGAGCACCGGTGAACTCTTGCTTGGTCTTGCTGTCCACGAACCACAGTGCCGAGTTGGACAGAAAGTCCTCGCAGAGGCAACTGCAGACATACAGGTAGCCCTTGAAGGACTTTGAGCCCTTGTTGCGATAACAGACGTCGGCGCAGTCATACTTTGACTTGCCAACGGTCGTCTTGACACTTGCCTTGAACGTGTATACCAACGCGCACTGGTTTGAGACGCTCGGCAACTCGCACTGGGCAAATGCGCCGCCAACGATCGTCACCGCGGCAGCAAACATCATCAACTTCTTCATGAGTACTCCTTTGTTGTTTCTCTTTTTTGTCGCTACCAGACGACTCCTAAACATCGCCGGTAACTCCAAAAACGCCATAACCTTAACACATACGGTTTATGCTGTCAACCCGTGAAATTAAAAAAATTTCACAGGGCTCACGGGCACCCGCCCGCAACCCCTAGGGGGCTTCGAGATGGTGTGACTGTACCAAAGCGCCCTTTCCCGCGCAAGAGGGAAAAACAAAAAAATTCTTTTTTTTAAAAGTAGCCGCCCTTGTCGGTGATCTGCTTGACCGTCTCGCCCGCGGCGACCCAGCCGAAAATTTTCTTTTCGTTCTCGCGGATCTCTTCGGCGCGCGTCAGCACATCATAGGCGATGTCGCGCGGCACGCAGACCACGCCGTCGCAGTCCGCGAAGATCACATCGCCGGGCTTGACCGTCACGTCGCCGATCTGGATCGGGATCTGGTAGTGCGTGATCAGGCAGCGGCCGAGCGAGCCGTTGGGGATGCGGTATCTGTAATACACGGGGAAGGGCTTTTCCAGAATCTGCCGGGTGTCGCGGATGCCGCCGTCGATGCAGGCCGCCTTCACGCCCTTGCCGTACGCGGTGGCGGTCATCACCCCGCCCCACAGCGTGGCCTTCTCATCGTTCGAGGTGTCCCACACCACGAAGTGATCCTCTCCCATCTCGTCGAGCATCTGGCCGCGGAAGGTCATCTCGCCCGTGATCTTCACGTTGGGCGCGCTTTTGACCGTGAAGGCGATGCCCGCCACGGTGTCGCTGTCGCGCAGCGGCCTCAGGTGGCCGGGCAGCGACTGGTCGAGCAAGGCGAACTCGCGCAGCACGTCGCTGATCGCGCCGGTGTAGAGCCGCTCGTACCGCGCCAGCAGGTCTTTGACCGGAATGGAAAACGGTTTTCCGGAAACACCCTCTCGCGCGGCGATGAGCTTCTCCAGCTTCATCATGCCGGCTTCTTTCTGCAATAGACTCTCTTCGCTCTTCCCGCTCATCTGTCTTTTCCTCCAATCCTAACGTTACCCATCGGCGTCGGGGTCGGTATCGGTATCGGTATCGATCCCCCTCTCCCATCGGCGTCGGGGTCGGTATCGCTATCGCTATCGGTATCGGCATCGGCATCGCCGCCGATCCCCATGGCGTATTGCGCGTGATCCTCATGGATCGCGTAACCTCTACCCCACCCCCATGCCGCCGTCCACGCGCAGCGTGACGCCCGTGATATACCGCCCCGCGTCCGAACACAG
The DNA here is from genome assembly GCA_022839525.1 of Lentisphaerota bacterium. The sequence goes on along the minus strand of JALHET010000073.1, from coordinate 4,580 downwards.
CAGGAGCGCCGCGCCCGCCGCGTCTTCCGGCTGCGCGAAATCCCGCACCGGGATTTTTCCGCGCACCTGTTCGGCGTAAACGGGATTGTTCAGGGCCTCGGCGTTGCGGTCCGTGGCAAACACGCCCGGGCAGAGGTTGTTGACGGTGACGCCGTCCGGAGCCGCCTGCCGGGCGAGATTCCGCACCAGGTTCTCCAGCGCCGCCTTGCTCGCCGCGTACACCGGCATCTCGGGGTGCGGCCGCACCTCCTGCACGCTGCCCACCGAGATCAGCCGGCCCCAGTGCCGCGCCGCCATCGCGGGATAGGCGGCCTGGAAAAGCTGGAGCGTGGCGTGGAAGTTCACCTGCATCTGCAGCAACGCCTCCTCCGCAGAGATCTCCAGCCACGGCCTCCGGATCTGTATGGAGGCGTTGGCGACCAGGATGTCCGGCGCGCCCACCGCCGCCGCAGCGTCCGCCACAATCTTCGCGGCCGCGCCCGGCTCTCCCAGATCGCCGGTCACCGCCGCGCTCTGCGGCGAGAACGCCCGCACGTCGGCCAGCGACTGGTCGAGCGCGTCGCTCGCCCGCACGCCATGCACCGCGACCGTGGCCCCGCATTCGGCCAGCGCCCGCGCGATCGCCCGGCCGATGCCGCGCGCGGAACCGGTCACCAGGGCGGTGCGGCCCTCCAATGAAAAAGCCTGCTTCAACATTGTCTGCTTGTTCGGATTCATTGTTTTGTCCTGTACAGCGTTTTTCGTGTCGACGTTCAGCGGTCCCCTGTCAGTACGGCGGGACGCCCGCGCTCCCGACTCCCGTCTCCTGTCTCCTGTCCTCCCTCCCCTCAATCCACCACCACGCGCTGTTCCGCAGGCCCGCCTTTCGACAGGCGGACCGGGATCCGGCGCGTTTTGCCGCCCTGCGTGACCGTCACTTCGTACGTCCCGTAAAACCCGCGGAACCGCAGGCGCCCCTCCGCATCCGTCGTACCCTCGGCACGGCTGCGCCAGATGCGGTTGACCAGCTCGTCCAGCGCACGATAGGAGGCCTTGGGCTTGATATCTTTATCGACCAGCCCGGCGGCGGCCGTGTTTTCTGTGTCGTGAGCCATGCTGTCGCCCAGATTCCAATAGGTGACGCCCGCCATGGCGGGCACGCTGAACCACAGCCGGTAAAGATTGCGGACCACCTCCGCCTGCACCGCCTCGCCGTCCGGCCCTGTCGGCGTCGGCACCGTGATCTCGGTGATGTAAAGCGGACGGTTGAACGCGGCAAAGGCCTCGTACACCTCCAGCAGCCGCGCCGGCAGATAGCGCTCACCCGCCACATGCTTCTCCATTAGATTCGCCTCGAACCAGAGGTGAAACTGAAGCCCGATCCCGTCTATCCGCACGCCCTGGTCCAACAGCGCGCGGAGCTGCTTGTAATAGGCGCTCTCCTCAGGCAGGCGCTCGTTGAAGTGGGTGAAATCGTTGATCATCAGCCGGTTTTCCGGACCGAACAGGGGCGCGGCCTCCCGAAACGCCCACGCCACATAGGCCCGGTCTTCGGAATAAAGGGGATACGCCTTGGGGCAGCCGGTCGACTCATTGGTCACCTCCCAGATGGCGATGTCCTTCGCATACCGTTCGGACAACTCCTTGAAACGCTTCCGGTACAGGGTTTTCAGCGCCTCCGGGTCTTTGGGCAGCCAGTCGGGATTGTGCGAGTGCCACAGCATCGGGTGCGCTTTCAGGGTCAGAGCGTGTTTCCTGCCGAACGGGATGAAGCGGTCCACCGGCGGCCGGCGCCAGATCTCCTCGCCGCCCCCGGCGTAGCGCAGTGCGCCCTGCCGCGGCTCGGTCCCCTTCCAGTAAATGGGAACCGTGGCGAAGTTGCAGATGTTGGTGAACGCCTCCTCGTACCGCCGGTTCCGTTCCGGAGTCCCGAGCTGCCCCAGCACAAAGGCGTTGCAGCCGAACAGGAACGCGTGCCCCGTCTGCCGGAGAGCCAGCGCCGCCCCCGCAACCGGCCGCCCCGCAGCATCCGTCACGCGGAGCGTCACCGTGCCCTTGCGGTTCCGCTCAATCCCCTCCTCGATCCGCCGCGTCAACTCCGGCGCCTCCCAGAGCGCGCGATAGGCTGCGGGCAATTCCGCTTCCGCACCGGCCACGCACAGCGCGACCACAATCAGCACCCGTCCTTGTTTTCTCATTCTCATCCCCGTCCTCATTCTTGTTCTTGATGCCATATCCTTTTTGTGCGATCCGCGCTCAGGCAACGGGCTTGCCCTCGTAATCGCGTCCGAAAAACAGCAGGCGGGCGATCAGGATGATCACCCCGCCCAGCACGTAAAACCCGGCCAGGGAAGACACCCCGAACGAAAGGCCGAACTTCGTCTTGAGCATACCCAGCACCGTCGGCGAGAAGGCGCCCACAAGGAAGGCGAAGGCCAGCATGAGCCCCGTGGCCGAAGCCCGATACTGGGGTTTGATCACATCGAACAGCGAGGCGAAGAGGTTGGAGTCATAGATGCCTCGGAACAGCCCGAACAGCCCCAACATCACAAAGCACACCGCCTCGGATTCCGTGTTGGCCATCAGGTAGATAAACGGCGCGCCCAACAACAGCCCGCACGCGTTCGCCTCAAAGCGGACCGTCCTGCGGCGCGCGGCCCAGCGGTCCGTCAGCTTCCCGCCGATCATCACGCCGAAAAAGGCGCAGAGAAAATGATAGAACACGGCGGAGAACCCGGCCTTTTCCAAGGAAAACGCGAACCGCTCGTGCAGGAAGGTCGGCATCCACGTCTTAAACCCTACATCCACGTACACCATGCAGCCGAACGCCAGCGCCAGCGCGATCGCGGAACGCTTGCTCAGGATATGCGCCAGCGTCTCCCGGACCGGCACATGCGCGACCGGGGTGTCGTGTTTCTGATTCGGCGTGTCGCGCATGAAAAACAGCATGACAACCGCCCAGGCCAGGCCTGCGCCGCCGAACAGGAGGAACGGGGCGCGCCACCCCCACCGCTGCCCCAGATACCCCGAGAAAAAGCCGCTGAAGGTAATGCCCAGATAAAGCGCGGTCTGGTGGATGGACAAGGCCGTGGCCCGGCTCTTGTCGTGGAACTGCCCCATCAGCGATGTGGCGGGCGGATAATAGAAGGCCTCGCCCCCGCCGGTCGCCAGCCCGTAAAACAACACGAACGCCAACACGCCGCCGCCAAAGCCCGTCAGCAGCGTGCCCAGGCTGAACACCACAAGGCTCAGCAGGATCTGCCACTTCCGGCGCAGCCTGTCGCCCAGAAAACCTGCCAAGGGCACGCACACGCCGTAAACGGCGGTGAAAACGCTCTGCACCAGACCGGCCTGCACATCGCTCAGATCCAGCCCGCTTTTGATGAGCGGCAAAACCGCGTTGTAAACTTGCCGGTTGCCCTGGTGGAGGAAGAACGCCACCCACAACAGCGCCACCAGTTGCCATTTGTAGGACGCCGCCTCCCCGCCGCGTTTGTCCAGATTCATGCGTTTCCCCCTTCCCTGCCCGAATATCCAATGTGACAGGAAAAACATACCCGAAAACCCAGCCGGAAACCAGAGGCTTTTGCGCAGAAAAAATATCTGTTTTGCGCACGGACGCCCCGCGCCCAAGCAAAAACCCCTTTGCGTCCCCACCCCTTTGCGCTATACTGCGCATCCTTATGGACAACGCAGCGATCCTTTCCCTTGCCCAGAAGGTCATGGAGACCGAAATCGAAGGCCTGCGCACCGCCCAGGCCGCCCTGGGCGACGATTTTCTCGCCACCGTGCGCCTCCTCGCCGAAACCCTCGACAAGGGCGGCAAAATCGTGGTCACCGGTGTGGGCAAGAACCTGCACATCGCCGAGAAACTTTCGGCCACGCTCGCCAGCACCGGGTCGACCAGCGTCGTTATGAACCCCATTCAAGCCATGCACGGCGACCTCGGCATCATCGCCGGGAACGACGTGCTGCTCGCCCTCAGTTTCTCCGGCGAATCCGAGGAGGTCATCAAGCTCATCCCCGCCGTGCGGCGCCTCGGGATCACGGTCATCGGCATGGTCGGGAACCCGGACAGCACGCTCGCCCGGCTGAGTGACGTGGTGCTCTGCGTGCGCATCGGCAAAGAGGCCTGCCCCTTCGGCATGGCGCCCACCACCAGCACCACCGCCACCCTCGCCGTGGGCGACGCGCTCGCCATGGTGCTGATCGACGCCCGCCATTTCGACAAGGCGAGCTACGCCCGCCTCCACCCCGCCGGCGCCATCGGCCGCGCCCTCGTCTTGCGCGTCCGCGACATCATGCGCACCGGCGACCGCCTCGCCAGCCTCCCCCTCTCCGCCTCCGTCATGGATGCGGTCATGGCCATGACCGCCGCCAAGAGCGGCACCGCACTGCTGACCCATCCCGACGGGCGCCTCGCCGGCATCTTCACCGACGGCGACCTGCGCCGCCTGCTCTCCGAAGGCACCGACATCCTCCACAGCCGCGTCGGCCCGGTCATGACCCGCAACCCTGTCTCCATCACCGAGGACGCCTATGCCGTAGACGTGCTGCGCATCTTCGAGAAGTACAAGATCGACGACCTGCCCGCCGTGGAT
>JALHET010000072.1 GCA_022839525.1 Lentisphaerota bacterium | reverse complement strand
AGGAGCAGTATAGCACATCCGGCCAGCCGGACAAACCGGTCTTTGCGCCACGCAAACTCCGCATTGTCCGCGCCCCTGTTTTTTACTACACTGCTTACCTAAACCATGCAACCCGCAACGTGTAACCTCTAACGTGTAACCTCTAACCTCCCTCTTTCCTGATGAACCGGCTTTCTTATCTCATCCGACGCCTTTTGCTGGTGATCCCGACTTTTCTGGGCATCACGGTGGTCTGTTTTGCGCTCACGCGGCTGTTGCCCGGCGGGCCGGTGGATATCCAGCTCATGAAGATGCGCAACATCGGGGGCGTGAACGACCGCTCCTCCGCCACCGTCACTCAGGTGACCGAAGAGTACCGTCAGGAGCTCAACCGGCAGTTTGGGTTTGACCGGCCCCTCGCCGTGCAATACATCGATTGGCTGGTCGGCAAGCGCATGGGGATGCGCATCGCTTCGTACGACTATCCCAACCGGACCGCCTGGCAGCTCATCGCTTCGCGTTTCCCGGTCTCGCTCTGGTTCGGCATCATCAGCTTTGTGCTGAGTTACCTCATCTGTATCCCCCTCGGCATCGCCAAGGCGTTGCGGCACCGCCAAACGTTCGACGCCGTCTCCAGCCTGATCGTGTTCGCGGGCTATGCGATTCCCCCCTTCGCCTTGGGCATGGTGCTCAAGATGCTGTTCTGCGGCACGGTCGAGGGGCTCGGCGATTTCTTCCCGCTCGGCGGCTTCGAGTCGGACCTGGCCGCTTTCGCCTCGTGGGGGACGCGTTTTGCGGACCGTGCCTGGCATATGGTGTTGCCGGTGGCCTGCTATGTGGCGGGCAATTTTGCGGTGCTTACGCTCATCATGAAGAATTCGCTACTCGACCAGATCGCCAGCGACTACGTTCGCACCGTGCTCGCCAAGGGCGCGACCCGCCGCCGCGCCATCTGGGGGCACGCCTTCCGCAACGCGCTCATCCCCGTCGCGACGGGGTTCGGGTCGATCCTCGGCGTGCTCTTCGCGGGCTCGATCATCATTGAGAGCATCTTCGAGATTCCCGGCATGGGGCGTCTCAGTTGGGAAGCGCTCACCGGGCGCGACTATGCGGTCTTCCTTGCCCTGCTCGCCCTCACCTCACTGCTCCAGCTCATCGGTAACCTGCTCTCCGATTTCTGTTACCTGCTCATCGACCCGCGCATCCACTTTGGCCAATCATCATGAGCGTTGTCCCCGCCATACGGCTCTCGCCGCTCACACGGAAACGGCTGCAGCATTTCCTGCGCATCCGGCGTGCGCGCGTCGCGCTCGTCCTGCTCGCCGCGCTTTTCGCGGTCAGCCTCATCTCCGAGCTGCTCTGCAACAGCCGCCCGCTCTACTTGCGCGTTAACGGCAAGAACTATCTGCCGTTCCTCCAGAACCTCACGCTGCGGGATTTGGCGGGGGAGGGGGCGGACGCCACGCGCGTCAACTACCACGCCTTCACCGCTTCGCCGGCCTTTACCGGCGATCCCCGCAACCGGGTGCTCTGGGCACCCGTGCCGTACAGCCCCGGAGATGTGGTCAACTCCGCCACCCTCAGCGCCTACCGCACGGTACGCGTTTCGGTCGTGCCGGAAACCCGTGTGGGCCGATTCAACCTGCTGCCGGACGGAACCATCATCCGGTCGGAAGGCTGCGCGCCGTTCTTCCCCGGCGCGGCGCGCATCGACGGGGCGCGTCTCGACGCGCACTGGGCGCTGCCCGCTGACTTGTGTGCCGCGCTGGCCGCGCGTTTTGCGGGACGCGCCGCACCCGCGCAAACGTTTACCCTCACGCATCATGTTGTTGATGAGGCCGGTCTAGACGCGCGCGTGACCTTGCCTGAGACCTCTGGATCCGCTGTCCCGCCCGCTTCGGCGCGCCTGATGTTCCGCCAGACATCGGTGCCCGACTTGCCGGTCCAGCTCCGTTTCCGGCGCGATGCGGCGGGCGTTGTTTATCCGGTCACAGGCCGCGCGTGGGCGCGTATCCCCGCCGCGCACCGGCCTGAAATCCTGAAGCTCGCGGCGGAAGCGTTCGCGGGGACGGCCCCTTCCGCGCGGATCGCGTGGAAAGACCGCCATGCGGAGGTCGCCTGCGCGCTCAGCGAGATCGCCTGGCCCCACCCGCCTGTCCGGGGCCACTGGATGGGGATCGACGCCGCAGGCCGTGACGTGCTGGCCCGCGTGCTTTACGGCATGCGCACGGCGATGGTGTTCGGCCTGCTGCTCGCACTCTGGGCGATGGTGTTCGGCGTGGTCATCGGTTCGGTGCAGGGGTTTTTCGGCGGTTGGGTCGACATCATGGGGCAGCGCCTGACCGAAATCTGGAGCGCGCTGCCGTTCCTGTACGTCATGATTTTCATCGGCTCGGCGCTGGGGCGCAGTTTCCTGCTGCTGCTTGTCTGCTACAGCCTGTTCAACTGGATCGGCATCTCGTACTACATGCGCGCGGAGTTCCTGCGCCTGCGCTCCCGCACGTTTGTGGAGGCCGCACGGTGCCAGGGGCTCTCGGCGCCGCGCATCATCTTCAACCACATCCTGCCGAACGCGCTGACCCCGCTCATCACGCTCTTCCCCTTCAACCTCATCGGCGCCATCGGCTCGCTCGCGGCGCTGGACTTTCTCGGGTTCGGCCTGCCGCCGCTCACCCCGAGCTGGGGTGAGCTTCTGCAGCAGGCGCAGCAGTTCCGCTGGGCCTGGTGGCTGATCCTTTTCCCCTCGCTCGCGCTGTTTTCCGTGATGCTGCTTTCGGTGCTGATCGGAGAAGGCCTGAGGGACGCCTTCGATCCGCGCCAACAAACAAAAATGGAATGAAAACCGTGACATAACGTTCAGCGTTGAGAGTTTTCCATGCTTCTCTCCATCAAAGATCTCCATATCCAATTCGAGACGGACGGCCAAGTGACCCGTGCGGTGGAAGGCGTTTCGCTCGACCTCAGCCGCGGCCAAGTGCTGGGGCTCGTCGGGGAATCCGGCTGCGGCAAGTCGGCCACGGCCATGAGCATCCCGCGCCTGCTCCCGATGCCGCCCGCGCGCATCACGCGCGGGCAGGTGCTGTTCGACGGGCGTGATCTGCTGTCCCTGCCCCTGCCGGAACTGCGCACGCTCCGAGGCGCGAAGATCGGCGTGATTTTTCAGGACGCCATGACCTCGCTTTCGCCGCTCCACCGCATTGGGCGTCAGCTCGAAGAGGTGCTCCGGCTGCACCGCGATATTTCGGCCTCAGCCGCGCGCGACACCGCGCTCGAATGGCTGGCGCGCGTGGGCATCCCCGATCCGGCTCTCCGCGCCAAGGCGTATCCGCACGAACTCTCCGGCGGCATGCAGCAGCGGGTGATGATCGCTATGGCGCTGATCCTTGAGCCGGATCTCATCATCGCGGATGAGCCGACCACGGCGCTGGACGTCACGATCCAGGCTCAGGTGCTCGCGCTCATGCGCCGGCTGCGCCGCGCCAACTCGGGGATGCTGCTGATCACGCACGACATGGGCGTGGTCTCGCAGATGGCCACGCGCGTCGCGGTCATGTACGCGGGCCAGATTGTGGAGCAGGCCGGCGCGGCGGTTTTTTTCCGCGCCCCGCTCCACCCGTATTCGGTGGCTCTGCTCGAAGCCCTGCCTTCGGCGGCCACGCGCGGAAAGCGGCTCAAGGCCATTCCCGGCCAGGTGCCCTCCGCCGGCAGCCTCCCGTCCGGCTGCCGCTTCCACGACCGTTGTCCCGTCGCCCGCCCCGATTGCGCGCAAACGCCGCCGGAGCTGCGTGCCCTTGGCGACCGCCTGGTCCGCTGCCCCTATGCGCCGCCCGCAGAGCGGGAATGAACGAACCCTGAACGCCGAACATCGGACACCAAAAATCATAATGCACAACGCACAATTACGCCCCCAACAGACCGTTCGGGATATTGCGGTGTGTGCAATAAGTCAAACGGCGCCCCATATCAGCACGAGGAAGCAGCCGTCGATTCACCGAGGATCAAGTCAAACGGCGCGTTTGTTTTCCACGCGCCGCGGGTGAAATCCGGGATATCGACCGATGCCGAACGGTGCGACACCGAGTGCTCGGTCAGGGGCGCGACACAGCTCCACGAGGCGGCATCGTAGACATCTTGATCAAGGGGGCGGCCGTGGCGCAGGCAATCGATCAGCCGCCAGTCCATGAGAAAATCCATGCCGCCGTGTCCGCCCACCTTTTTGGCGAGTGCGCCCACTTTTCTGACGATCTCGGGTGTATACCGCTCCTCCAGCTTTTTCATCTCTTCGGGCTTCACCCAATTATGTCCGCCCAGTGCGATACGCGGCGGCAACGGCCACTTCATGGCAACCGCTTGGGTGCCCAGCACCAGATGCGTGCGGGAGTAAGGGCGGGGCGTGGTGACGTCGTGCTGAGACAGGATGGTCCGGCCCTTGGCCGTATGGACCATCGTGCTGTTGATATTTCCCCGGTACGACTTTCCGGCGAACGGTTTGTAAAACGCATCCCGGGTTGCCAGATCGTCAACCATACGCGCCATCACGAAATCGGCGGATTGCATGGACACCAGATACTCCATCCGGTCGCCGCGGTTGATGTTCATGATCTGGCAGATCGGCCCCATGCCATGGGTCGGATAGAGGTTTCCGTTGCGCGTCTCCTCTTTGAGCCGCCACATTTCCGCATAGTAGGTCTTGTCCAGATAGAGCGACCGGTTGAAATGCAGGTAACTGCCCTCCCCGTGGATGATCTCCCCGAAGAGCCCCTGGCGTACCATGTTCAGCGTCAGCAACTCAAAAAAGTCATAGCAGCAGTTTTCCAGCATCATGCAATGTTTACGGGTCCGTTCCGAAACCTCAACCAACTGCCAGCACTCTTCCACCGTTTTCCCCGCCGGCACCTCCACAGCCACATGCTTACCGCATTCCATGGCATAGACCGCCATCGGCGTATGTAAAGCCCAGGGGGTGCAGATATACACCAGATCGATATCGGACGACTCGCAAACCGCCTTCCATCCCTCGCGGCTGCCCGCATACCCTCTGGCACGGGGCAACCCCTTTTTGGAGAGGATCTGCTGGCAATACTCGATCCGGTCTTCGTACAGATCGCTGAACGCCGCCAGCTTCACGCCTTCCAGAAAAGTGAAGCGCTCCACCGCGCCTACGCCGCGGCCGCCGAACCCGCCGCCTCGCGCACCCACACCGATAAACCCGATCCGCACCGTATCCAATTTCGGCGCGGCGTAGCCGCACATGTTGAAACGTCTGCCTTGGGACGAGGTTCCGTGCTTGGCTGCCAGCAGTTCGCCAGCCGCGAAAACACCTGTCCCGCACACCGCCGTTTTCAGAAAAGTCCGTCGCTTCTGCTTCATACCAACACTCCTTTGCCTCGTATCTTACCATTTCGCATCCCGCATAGAAATCAGCATTGCAGTTTTGTTAGGCGCATCCCGCCAGCCAGCGGCCAGCGCAACGCTGGCCGCTGGCTGGAGGGAGGTAATAAGATCGCTACCGAAATCGGGAACGGTATCGCGTTAAGGACAGGGCAAGGAGTCCCGGGAAATGCTCAACGTCAAGCCCCCCCTAATTCCTAAACCCTACCTGCTAACTCCGCGCCCAGCGCGGCCACGCCTTCGGACTCATTTGACCGGGGGTTGACACCCGAGTCTTTTTTCAGAATAATCTAGCAAATGAAGGAGGTCCCTTCAGGTCGGGTTCACGCTATGTGGTGTGATCTGTCAGGTATGTTTCATCATTCAGTTGGGAGGATAACATAACATGGAAATGTCAAAGAACAGCATGCCGTTATTGGGCGATAAGTTTCCGGAGTTGTCGGTCAAGACCACACAAGGCCCGATGAACATTCCGGGTGATTTGAAGGGGAGCTGGTTTGTGCTGTTCAGCCATCCGGCGGACTTCACCCCGGTCTGCACAACCGAGTTTGTCGCGTTCCAAAAACGCTATGACCAGTTCAAGGCTTTGGGCTGCAAGCTGGTCGGGATGTCGATCGACCAGGTTTTCTCGCACATCAAATGGATCGAGTGGATCAAGAGCGAACTGAAGGTCGATATCGAGTTTCCCGTTATCGCCGCCAATGACGCTATTGCGCTGAAACTGGGGATGCTCCATCCCGGCAAGGGTACCAATACGGTGCGCGCGGTCTTTGTGGTTGATCCCGAGGGCGTCATTCGTCTGATCCTGTACTATCCGCAGGAGATCGGCCGCAATATCGACGAGGTTGTCCGTGCGGTCAAGGCCCTGCAGGTGTCCGACTCCAACAAGGTCGCCATGCCGGCAGGCTGGCCGAACAATGAGCTGATCAAGGACAAGGTCATTGTCCCGCCGCCAGCGGACATAGCCGCTATCGCGAAGCGCCGCAAAAAGTATGAGTCGTTCGACTGGTGGTTCTGCTACAAGAATCTGGATTAGTGCGAGAGGACACAGGGCATGTTATTTCAGCAATTCAAAGTGGACGGTCTGGGGTGTTTCTCCTATCTGCTCGGCTGTCCGGCGTCCGGTACGGCCTGCGTGGTCGATCCCGAGCGGCATGTCGAGCAATATCTGCGGGCGGCGCAGCAACACGGCGTCCGGATCACGCATGTTTTCGACACGCACCTGCACGCCGACCATATCACCGGCAGCAGTGAGCTGGCGGCGCGGACCGGCGCGAAGATTTATGTGCACCCCGGTGTCGAGGCGGGCTATCCGCATGAGGACTTGCGCGATGGAGACCGTTTCCGGTTCGGGGCCGCGGAGCTGGAGGTGATCGAAACCTTCGGGCACACGCCGAACTCGGTGAGCTTCGCTGTGACGGATCACAGCCGGTCGGAGGACATCTTTGCGTTGCTGACGGGCGATCTTCTGTTTATCGGCGACATTGGCCGGCCTGATCTGGCCGGGGCGGATTTGTTGGAGGATCAGGTCAAAAACCTGTACGACAGCCTGTACGTGAAGCTGGCCCGTTTCCCCGACTGGGTGGAAGTCTATCCCGCCCACGGCGAGGGCTCGCTGTGCGGCCGCGGCATGAGTGCCAAGCCGGTGTCCACGCTGGGGTTTGAGCGCCGCAACAACCCGCTACTGAACAACATGCCTTTCGAGCAGTTCCACAAGATTATGACCACGGGTTTCCAAGTCCGGCCGGACAACTTCGCGGTGATGGTTTCCAAGAACCGTCGCGGCCCCGCCCCGTTGGCCGAGGCCGCACCCTTCAATCTGCTGAATGTGCAGCAGGTCGAGGAGGCGCTGGCCCGTGGGGCGAAAATTGTTGATACGCGGGTGCCGAGCGCATTCGGCGCGGCGCATATCCGGGGCTCCGTGAATATCGGCCTGACGCCATTGTCGGTGAACTGGCTAGGGATGGTGATGCCGGCTGACACCGATCTCATCATCGTCGCGGACACGCCTGCCCGGGCGGAGGAAGCCGCGTATCTCTACCGCCGGGCCGGTTATGACCGTCTGATCGGCTATCTTGGCGACGGCATCAGCGGATGGGCGGCGCAGGCCAAACCCTTGGATCATCTGCCCCAGCTTACTCCCGAGAGCCTGAAGGTGGTGTTTGAGAAATACCCCGACCATCTGGTCGTCGATGTGCGCTCCGACATCGAATGGGAATCCGGCCATATCGAACAGGCGGTACACATCCCGATCGGCAACATCATCGCGGGGGATTTTGAATTGGACAAGACCCGTCACATCACCATTGTCTGCGGTTCCGGCTATCGCGCCAACATCGCCGGCAGCATCCTGAAATCTCTGGGGTATCCGAAAGTCTTCAGCCTGATCGGCGGCATGACCGCCTGGAAGGCTTCGCAGAAGAACCGCTGAGGAACCCCGCCGTGACCTGGTTGCGGACTTACAGTCGGCAGGACTTGCGGAAGGACTGCATCGCCGGACTGGTTGTTGCGGTGATGCTGGTGCCTCAGGCGATGGCCTATGCGATGTTGGCTGGACTGCCGCCTGTGGTTGGGTTGTATGCCTCGACTGTGCCCTTGCTCGCTTATGCGTGCTTGGGCACGTCGCGGCAACTCGCGGTCGGCCCTGTCGCGATCGTGTCGTTGCTGGTGGCCAATGCCTACGCCGGACCATCCGGCACCGTTTCCGATGCGGCAACGATAGCCGGCCGGGCAGCCGTGCTGGCGCTGTTGGCCGGGGCGATACAAATCGCACTCGGGTTGTGCCGCGCAGGCTTCCTGCTCAACTTCGTCTCGCATGCCGTGGTCAGCGGCTTTACGTCCGCAGGTGCCATGATGATCGGCCTCAGCCAGTTCGGGCACCTGTTGGGGATCAAGCTGTCGGGCGGAAACTCCGTGCTGGCATTAGCCCTGGATGTGGTGCGCAACCTCTCCGACACGCATCTGCCGACGTTTGCGATCGGTTTGGGCGCGGTCGCGATTCAGCTCCTGGCCCGCTTCAAACGCTGGTGCTTCCCGGTCACCCTGCCGATTATCGCGGTAGCCATCCTGCTGGTCTGGGCATTCAACCTGGAGGAGTACGGCGTGCGCGCGGTCGGGAAGGTCTCCAGCGGCCTGCCGGTCTGGCGCTTGCCCGACATGTCTTGGAATGGCATCCGGCACCTGCTGCCTTCGGCATGGATGATTGTCTTTGTCGGCACGATGGAGTCCATCGCGGTGGCGAAGTGG
>JALHET010000453.1 GCA_022839525.1 Lentisphaerota bacterium | reverse complement strand
GCCCATCACATCCTGTCGCGATTCGCTCTTCCCGCCGGGTTTGTGCCGGTACTTGCCTTGAATGACGAACACGCTGCGGGATGAATCGTCCACCAGAACCGCGTCCACGCCCTTGTCTTTGGGTCCGTTCGTGATGGCCCTGGCAGCGGCCTCCAAATCCTCCGTGACGTATGCCCTGAGGAACCACACGAGAAAAAGGTCTTCATCCTTCAACGCCGGGTAGTGCTGACGCAACTCGTCAATCTCGCTCCTGACGTTCTCTGCAAACATGTTTGTCATCGCTCGTATCTCCCGCCCGCCGCCGCAGGCCCAATCGTCAGACATCCTTGACGTCGAACATGAGTCGTTTGAACTCCTCTTCGATCAGCCGTACTTTGTAACGTGGCTCCCGGCCCTCGCCTTCGGGCAGCATCGGCAGGTTCATGAGGTTGTTGTCGCCGTTCACGTAGACGACGTCGAACTCCATGTCCATCGTGTTGTACTGCTGCTTCTTGAAGAAGGCATCCAGCGCCTCGTTCGCCTTTAGACGCTGCTGCTCGATCTTCTTCGTGTCCTGTTCTGCCAGGTCACGAATCTTGCGCCAGATAACCAGCACCTTCTCGCCCTTCGAATTTGCTCCTTCCACGACGCGGAAGCCGTCGAAGGCGTCCATGTGCTTGACCTTCAAGCCGAGGAGCCAGTTGAAGGTCTCCACCAGGTCCACGTTGACCGGCTTGGTCTCGCCCACGGAGCCGGTGCCCACGAGTATCTGATAGGAGAAGGGGTCCTCGAATCGGTCGAGGTCGAGGAGCGACGGGCTCCCCTTGGTCTCGACGTCGAGCATGTACCGGAGCATGTAGGATTCGCGGAACGCTTCGGACTTGTCCAGGAGCTGCTGCTGTGGGTCGGTGCGCTTCAGGCGCAGGTTCGCCAGCGCGTCCTCGTAGGACTCCAGACGGATGTACTTGAACATGTGGCTCACGCCGCTGTCGCGGCGGACGGGCTTGGCATTCTTCCATTCGGACGAATAGACCACCTTCTGAATGCGAGGCTTGAGAACAGTGTCGAAATGTTCACCCATCTCCACAAGGATATACTTGCGCTTCCCGTGGTCATCCCGGTTGAGATTGATGACAGCATGAGCCGTCGTGCCAGAACCACCGAAATAGTCCAGTACCGAAGCGGATGGGCGGTCAAAGGTGCCAGCTTCAATCGCGAACCTGACAGTGTGAACAGATTTGGGATAGGAAAACGTGTTGTTCGCCCCAAATAGATCAGTAAGGAGATTCGTGCCATGACTAACAGCACTGAACTTGGTGTCTATCCAGACACTGGGGAGCAGGTCGCGCCGGTCTTTGTCAGTATAGGTCCGGTTAATTACCATGTTGTCCGTGCACCGAAGCAGTCCGGCTGCTATCGCTTCGCCCGCACCTTCATAGCTAAGCGTCCAGACGCGTTCCGACCCGTCTTCACCGATTGGATATATCCTTGCAAGCCCATGTGGAGTCGATTCCTTTGGATAGGAAGGGCCGACAGGCGGCGGTTCCACGCCGACAACTTCACGGGTCTTCGGATCAACGAGCAC
>JALHET010000071.1:8672-16980 GCA_022839525.1 Lentisphaerota bacterium | reverse complement strand
ATGTGGTGAAACGATCCTTCCATGTCATGTGGCTGGCACGGGCAGCCTGTGTGCTGTTCCCCATGCGGTGGGCATCGGCGCTGGTTTATTGTGTGACCAATTCCGTTGATGTGCACCAGAGCGCTCCGACCGGAACGTTGGCAGGCAGCGGGTGGGAGCAGACGGTTCCCGTCGACCTGTTTCTGGGAACCTTGATTCATACCAACGCGCTGCTGACGGCGGAGCACATCACGGCGATTACGGTCGGCGATTCATTCGACTATGAGGGGACGAATCACTTGCTCACCGCCAAAGTGAGCGATGCGGATAGCGATCTCGCCATATTTTTCTTCGAGCCTCCGGTGACCAACTATGCGCTTATCAATATCGAGACAAACGACATCGGTTCACGCGTGGTCTTACAGGGGCGCGGCATGGAGCGTGGCGACGAGGTGATTTCGGACGGGGGAATGACCAACGGTTGGAAGTGGGCGTGGGACAAACACTGGCGCATCCGGCGCTGGGGTGTGAACCAGTATATCGGGGAGGGGGACTGCAAAGTCAAGGGGGACGGGGTGTGTGCGGTTGCAGCTTTCGACAATAACGGTGACCCCAACGAGTGTATGCTTTCCGTGGGAGACAGCGGCGGCCCCGGCTTCATCCGGACGGGCAGCGGGTGGAAACTGGCGACGGTCAATTATGCGGTCTTTCCATCGACGTTCACCTTGTCCACGAATTCGCCCTTGTCTTTCAACGCCTCACTCTATGATTGCGCGGGGTTGTACTATCAGGATAACGGCGCATGGGTCTATGTGCCTTTGGAAGAATCGCCCTCACCCTGCCTGATGGCCAACACCCGTACAGCGAAACGCGTCGCGTGGATCACGAATACCGTTTCCGGGATCACGTTCCCTGCGGATCTCGGCGTGAGCTGGCTCTGCGGGACAAACTTCCCGAATGTGGCGCAGTCTGTAACGGGTCTCTGGTTCGGGGTGGTCGTGGCCAACGCGGGGCCTTATACCGCGCGCGATCTGGCACTCGATTTCACATGGGCGCCCGGTGTGCGGGTACGCGGCGGCACGGCCACGCGGGGAACGTTCGCTGCGAACCGCTGGTCGCTGCCTGCGCTTGAGGACGGTGCGGCGGCCACATTGCGGGTGGATACGGTTGTTTGGCGTGCCGCCGCTGGCTGGGGCACGAACCGCGTGGAGGTTATGGGATCAGACAAACCTGACCGTGTGACCACAAACAATACCGCCGCCTGCGCCGTGTTTCTGCCGGAGACAGCTACGCGGCTCATGGTTCAATGAGGCTGGTCATTGATCTTTTTCCCACCAGGGCTGGGAAAGGAAAACGGTCTGGAGGTCGGCCGCGAGGTTCAAAACGGTGCGTCCCGGTGGAGTGGTATAGGCGGTCGGATACTGATACCAGTAACAGCGCACGACCGGGAAGCGGCTCTTGTCGTACGGCTTGTTTTTCGGTTGCTGCGTCACATCGCCGTGGAGCAACTGCCAATTCTTGACTTCCGCCCAGGAAACGGTTCCGTCGCGGTTCGTGTCCACATCCGATATGCCCGGCTTGCCGCCGAGATATGATTTCCAATCCCACTTGCATGGCGCGGCGCTGAATTCGTAGAGGTAACTCGAACCGCTTTCGTCGGTCTCTGTCGCCTGCCCCCAGTCGCTGTAACTGTCGGGAACACCGCCCTGCTTGCCGCCGGTGGGGTCTGCGCTGGAGACGAGGCTGCCGGCCGTCAGGTACGATTCGCTGACAAGGGTTGAAAGCCGGGGGGGCAACCGTCCGCCGTGGTCGCCTGCATAGTTCTGAAGGGCGATGCCAACCGCCTTCAACTCTGCGGTGAGGCAGTTGAGCTGATCGGCTGGATCCATGGATGCATACGACAACATGAGCAGCGGCTCCATTTTGCCGCAGGATTTTTCCGCCTGTGTCTGCGGGTCGGACACGCATCCTGTCAATCCTGCCAATACGACCGCAAGAAAAAGAATCTGCTTCATGTGTTTGTTTCCTTTCACCGTATCATACCGGATCGGCCGCACGCCTCTTGCGAAGGGGCCAAATGTTCCGGCACCCAGATTGGCTTTATTATGTGAGTGGAGGGTTAATAAAGTCAACCTTGATTTCCGTCGGGGGCGGGGTATCTGTCCGGGATGTGTTAAGAGACTGCGTACCGGTAGGGGTGTCGCCGGAAAGCCGCATGCAAGAGTCCTGCCGCGATGGCCGACAACACGGCGACGCCTGCCCACATCGTTGTGCGTGCGGCGGCGGAACGCATGGCGAGCGCGTGCAGGAACTGTTGCGGGCGGTGCAGGCGGAGTGTCCGCAAGACGCGCTCGCTGTAACGCACGAAAAGCGTGACATGCCGCAGTTCCCCGCCTGCGCGCAAGGCGCGTATGCCGGGCATGCCCTTGCGCGTGGCGAGGGCGATGAGACCGAACCCGCGCGGTTCGTCCCCCACACGCCGCAGCAAGGGCAACCCCCCGTCGCCTGCGGTTTCGAGAAACCGGTACACCTCGCCCGGGTGTGCGCCGGCATATTTGGCCAAGGCGGCCACGTCGCCGGCGTTGTCGGCATGCTTGAAGACCGCGGCTGTCCGGGCGAGCCCGAGACGTTCGTGGAGTCGCCTGAGGTTGTCGAAAACCTCTTTGAGGGCAGGGTCGAGCCTGCGCGCTTTGGTGGAACGCCGGCAGGCATTGGCCAGCCATTCGCCGAAGCGTTGCGACATGGCGTTCGCTTTCCTGAAAGCTTTGAGCGCGGCGGGTGCCCAGTCCAGAGCGTCGACCAGTTCGGTTAGCAGGCCGACACCCGCAAGCGCTGCCACGACCGCATCGGTTTCGCGCCCCGTCAACCGGTAATAGCCTTGCAGGATCAAGTCGCGGCAGTCGCCATAGACCATCATGTCGGAGGTGATCGCGCCGGCCATCTCTTCCGCCGATTGGCCGGAGCCGGTGAGAAAACCTTTGGCGACCCGGTCCGCCTGATGCCACACCGACGTCTGCTCTTTTTCCAGAACGGCGATAAGGTTGGAGACGGCGGCTTGATTGGGCAGCGCGGGGTTGTTGGTGACGTAGCGCGCCCAGTCGAGCGCCTCGCTGATGCGGCCCTGGTTCTGGAGCGCGAGGATTTTTACAGTGTAATCGTGATCCGGCAACGCCTGAAGCGTGCGTGTCAGACGCCGCTCGGCAAGCCCCTGTGTCAGCCCGGTTAGAAGGAAGAGTGCGGTGACTAGGCAGATGAGCGCGAGGGTGAGGGCACGCAGGGTTTTCAAGAGTCGCATACGGACCTCATTTCTTTTTGCACACCGTGTTGTGTGTCTTCTTTGACGAACCGTTCCGGGACTACACCAGTTGTTCCGCCAAACCACGTTCGAATACGAGCAGCGTTTGGCAGGCAGGGCAACGCGCCGAAGGGATCTGCTGCACAAGGGACGGCAAGCCGGTTTCCTGTCCGCAAAAGAAACAGGACACAACCGTTTCAGCCGTGGCGGGCGCGAGTTGGCCCGACCCCGCCCGCCGCGCATACCAGTCGCGTTTGATTTCACCGCACAAGGTGTCATACGCGGCCTTGACCTGAGTAAATTTTTCGGCGGTGAGCGAGCGGATGGCCGGATCGAGTCCGGCATGCTTGTCGGGGTGGTAGGTGAGACTCAGCGCGCGGTAAGCGGCTTTGATTTGCGCGGGGTCGGCATGGTAGGGCACCCCGAGAACGGTGCAGGCGTCGCGGCGGGTCTGACTCGACGGGAGCGCGGAAGCCTGCCGGGAGTAGAGCAGCGACAGGTGCCGCGCTTCGTCTTCAGAGAGTCCCGCATGACGTGCAAAAGAGGAGATGCACGCGATCTCGGCGGGGGTCTCGTCGCCGTCGCTCACGGCCACGCGCCAGAGCCATACCACGGCGGCGCGGGAAAGGGGCGGGTTCTCACGGGTCATCGCGGCTAGGCGCGCCAAGCAGCGGTTGATCCGTGCGGCGTCGTCGATCAGGAACGCGAGTTCATGCGGGGCGAGGGAGGTTCCGGCGTTCCGGTTGATCTCTGTCAGGATAGTCCTTATCATCTGGTCTTCTTTGACAGAGTAACGCCCGTCAATTCCGGCCAAGTCGCACAGGGCACCCGCGGTGATGGCCAGCAGGCGTAGCGCCTGCTTCTCGGTCGTGGGCGCTTTACGGTCGACAAGGAAATGTCCGGCCGCGGCACCTGCGAGCGTGCCCCACGGGCCGAAGAAGGAGCCGATGCTGCCGCCGATAGCTTTACCTTGCCAACTCATGGATGGTGATAATGTAACGCAACGGGGGAAACGGCACAACAGCAAACGCTGAACGCGGAACAGCGAACGCCGAAGGTATGGATGAAACCGTTCCTGTTTTGCGGTTATGACCGGAGGCGTTCTTTGAGGGTGGTGCGGCGTTCGCGGACCTGATTGGCCTTGATGGCGATGGAGACGGCGCGGGAGGAGCCGACCACGAGCACGAGGCGCTTGCCGCGCGTGATGGCGGTGTAGAGCAGGTTGCGCTGCAGAAGTTTGTAGTGCTGCGTGTGCATCAGCACGATCACGGCGGGGTACTCGCTGCCCTGCGACTTGTGGATCGAGCAGGCGTAGGCCAACACGAGTTCGTCGAGTTCCCCCTGCGCGTAACGCACGGGGCGCCCGTCGAACAGCACGATCAGCGCGCGGTTCTCCTCGTTCACCTCTTTGATGAAACCGATGTCGCCGTTGAAGACTTCCTTGTCGTAGTTGTTGCGGAGCTGCATCACGCGGTCGTTGCGGCGGAAATGGGTGCAGCCGCGGACCAGCGAGGGGCCGGAGGGGTTGAGCGCGGCCTGGATGACCTCGTTCAGATTCTCGGTGCCCAGCACGTTTTTGCGCATTGGGGTGAGCACTTGCACATCGGCGAGCGGGTCCATTCTGAATTTGACCGGGATACGTTGCGTCATGAGATCGACGGTGCGGGCAATGATTTTTTCCGGCTCCCCGGTCTCCACGAAATAGAAGTCGCTTTCCCCTTCGCGTGTCTCGAGCGGTTCGCCGCGGTTGATGTGGTGGGCGTTGCGGACGATCAGCCCCGAAGTGTCTTGGCGGAAGATGGTGCTGAGGCGGCAGCAGGGTATGTTCCCTGAGCCGATCAGGTCGCGTAGGACGTTGCCGGGACCGACGCTCGGGAGCTGGTCAATGTCGCCCACAAGGATGAGGGTCACGGACGCGGGGAGAGCCTGCAGGAACTGATCCATGAGCCGGATGTCGATCATGGAGGTTTCGTCGAGGATGAAACAGTCGCCCGTCATGGGGGTCTCGGCGTTAAACTCGAACCCGCCGAAACTGGGGTTAAATTTCAGAAGGCGGTGAATGGTCTGCGCCTCGTATCCGGTCGCCTCGGACATGCGTTTGGCGGCGCGGCCGGTGGGTGCCGCGAGGCGGACGTCGAGTTTGCGCACGCCGAAGATTTCGGTGAGGGCGCGGATGATGGTGGTCTTGCCGACGCCGGGGCCGCCGGTGATGATGGAGACCTTGGAACGGATGGCGTTGCCGAGCGCTTCGCGCTGGAGCGGGGCGAGGCACATGCCCATTTTTCCCTCTGCCCAGGTGATCGCCTTTTCGGCGTCGATGGGCGCGAAGGTACGGGGCGTGTCGAGCAGATGGCGCAGCTTGTCGGCGGTGCGCGACTCGGCGCGGAAAAGGTCGCGCAGGTAGACGCGGTTTTCCTCTTTGACCAATGTGCCCTTCTCGTATTCTTTAGCGAGCGCGTCAGCGAGGATCTCAACGGAGATGTCGAGCAGCTCTTGCGCGTGCAGCAGCAGATCGGCATCCACGGTGAAGCAGTGGCCGCCCTCGTCGGCCTCGGTCTGGAGCGTGTAGATGAGCCCGGCGCGCGCGCGGACTTCGGAGTCGTGCGGGATGCCCACGCTGAGGGCAATGGCGTCGGCGGTCTTGAAGCCGATGCCCCAGACGTCCTCGCAGAGCCGGTAGGGGTTGCGTTTGACGATGGCGATGGCATCCGCGCCATACTGGCGGTAGATGCGCGACGCTTTGGCGGTGCCGATGCCATGGGATTGGAGGAAAATCATAATTTCCCTCACGCCCCGCTGCTCAGTCCACGATTCCTTGATCAGTTTGCGGCGCCCCTCGCCGATGCCCTCGACCTCGCGCAGGCGGCCGGACTCCTTGTCGATGATATCGAGTGTTTTCTCGCCGAATTTGTCGACGATGCGCCGCGCGAATTTTGGGCCGATGCCTTTGATCATGCCGCTGGCAAGGTAGCGGCGGATACCCTCGGTGGAGGTCGGGGTGATGCAGGTGATTGTTTTGGCCTGGAATTGCTGGCCGTGCGAGGGGTGACGGATCCACTGGCCTTCGGCATGCAGCTCCTCGCCCTCCCAGATGGCCGCGCAATTGCCGACGAGGGTGAGAAACTCCTCGCGCTGGCGGAGCCCTCCCTGCGTTTTGACGGTGCAGACCGTGTAACCGGTCTCATCGTTGCGGTAGACGATGGACTCCACCGTGCCGCTCACGGTGGCGGCGGACGCCGGTTCGGCAGAAGGCGGAGCGGGCGGGATGGAGCTGTTTGTCTGGGATGTTGTCATGGCGAAACTCACACGAGGTCGTTCAGAAACGCGCTATCTTTCCGCGGGCATGAACGGAGGCTTGTCCTTACGGATCAGCCGGAGCTGGCCGCAGGCGGCGTTCACGTCCTTGCCGCGCGATTTCCGCAGCGTGGTGTTGATCTTGGCCTTGAGGAGGGTGTCGAGAAAGGCGAGGCAGGCGCGGTCTTCGGGGCGCCCGAAGGTGTTGCCTTCCACGGGACTGAGCGGGATGAGGTTGACCTTGCACGCGGTGTGGCGCAGCAGGCGGATCAGCTCTTCGGCGTGCTGCGGGCGGTCGTTGAAATCCTTGACCAGCGTGTATTCGAAGGTGACCATGCGTCCGGTCTTCTCGGTATAGGACGCGCAGGTGTCGAGGAGTTCCGCGATCGGCCAACGCATGTTGACCGGCATGATGCGCGAGCGCAGGGCGTCGTTGGGGGCGTGCAGCGACACGGAGAGTTCAAACTGGAGACCTTCGCAGGAAAGGCGCCGGATACCGGGGACGACGCCACAGGTGCTGATCGTGATGTGGCGCGCGCCGATGTTCAGCCCTCTCTGGTCATTGAGGATACGGAGGGCTCGGAGCACGTTGTCGTAGTTGTCAAAGGGCTCGCCCATGCCCATGACCACGATGTTGCCGGGGCGCGGCAGGGCGGGCTTGGTTCCGGGTTTAGGCGCGGCAGCTTCCGGTACGGGCTGGCGGAGGCGCATCAGCGCGCAGGCCGCCATGACTTCCCCGACGATCTCGCCGGGGGTGAGGTCGCGGACACGGCCGGCCGCGCCGCTGGCGCAAAACGCGCAGCCGAACGCACAGCCCACCTGAGTTGAGATGCACTGCGTGAGGCGGCCTTTTGAGGGGATGAGCACGGTCTCGATGCGTTCGCCGTCTCCGCAGGCGAGCAGGAGTTTCTGGACGCCGTCGGATGAATCGTGGATGTGGACGGTCTCAAGGGGGGTGAGCGTGAAGCGTTCGGCCAGGGCATCGCGCAAGCAGGCTGGCAGGGTCGTGATCTCCTTCCACGACAGGGCGAAGTTCTGATAGAGCCCGGTGACAATCTGGTCAGCCCGGAAAGCGGGAAGCCCCATTTCCTTACAGAGCGGCTTCCATTCGGCGGGGAGCAGGCTCCAGGCGGAGGGTTGTGGCGGAGTTCTCACGCGGGGTTCCTAATGCCCGGACGCGGTTTCGGCGGCGTTTCTTTCCCGCTGGGAGCCTTCAGGTTTTCAAGCGTCTGGCGGATCATGGCCGCAATCTCTTCATAATCCGCGTTCTGGCTGACAGTCAGACGCAGGATGGCGGCCTCCATTTGCGCATAGAGCAGTTCGGTCGCGAGGGAAGCGTCGATCTTGCGCAGTTCGCCCTTCCGGACACCTTCGATCACCAGCCGGTGGAGGATACGGCGCAACCCGATGGTGTGCCGCGTGATGGTCCGTTCCATGTTATGGCCTGCCCGTTGCGTGGCGAGGACATAGTCGAGAATCACGGTCAGCAGAACGCGTTGCTCAAAGAGGAGTTGCAGGACAGCGTGCATGACGCGGTCGAGGCGGTTGACCGCGCTGGCTTTTGAGGAAAGGATTTCTGCGTACCGACCGGTCAGGTGGTTGGCGACCTCCCAAATGGCGGTGCTGAAAATCTCCCGCTTGTTGCGAAAGTATTTGTAGAGGGTGGTGCGTGCGAAGGCGCAACTGTCGGCGATCTTTTGATAGGTCACGCCATCATATCCCTGCTCGGAAAAGAGCCGG
>JALHET010000071.1:0-8630 GCA_022839525.1 Lentisphaerota bacterium | reverse complement strand
GATTTGGCGATGATGCTGCGCCTGCGCGCCTCATGGTCGATGACGATACCCATTCAGACCTCTGTTACGACGGGAACGGTGGCGTTCGGCAGTTCGCAATTCCTCCACCTGAACCACACCATGGTTTATTGTTTAACAAACGGGGCAGTCAGTCAAGCATGAGGATGTGATACGCGGATGAAATCGACTTTTCGCATGACAAATGCCGAAAGGATATGCCATACTCACTACAAATTGTTTTGATGTGGTGTCCATCATTCCATAAGGGGAAGGTGATGCAGGCAAGGTTTGTTGCGGTTCTGTTTGCGGTGATCGCGGAAGCGGCGCTGGCCTCGCAGTGGTATCGGGGTAATCTCCACATGCACTCGCTGTGGAGCGACGGGAATGTTTTTCCCGAGAACGCGGTGAAGTGGTATCGCGACAACGGCTATCAGTTTGTCTGCCTGTCCGACCACCCAATCTTGCAGACGGACACGGACGTCTGGCTGGAAGTCGGCTCGAAACGGCTGAGCCGCGCGGTTGCCGCCGCATATGTGAAGGGGCATCCGGCGAGCGCCGAGGTGAAGAAAGAAAACGGCAAAGACTACATTCGGCTTAAGACGGTTTGGGAGCTTAAGAAGGTCTTTGACGATCCCGGTTCTTTCCTTATGATCCCCGGACATGAGCTGAACGGTGTGGCCGAGGGGATGCAGGTTCACATGAACGTGATCAATGTGCATGCGACGATCCCGTACCGCTATGGCGACACGCCGGCGGAGACGTTCCAGCGCGTCGAGGCGGCCGTGCGGGCATGGGGGGACGAACAGGATGTGCACACGTTGTTTATGCTCAACCACCCGACCTGGCCGTATTTCGACATCAAACCCGACGTCTTGATTGCGTTGCCGCAAGTCCGTTTCTTTGAGGTGTGCAACGTGGACGGGGGCAATTCATTCCCGGCGCACCGTTCGTGGTACTCGATGGAGAAGTTCTGGGATATTGTGAACGCCTTTCGGGTTGAGGACGGCTACGATCCTGTCTTTGGGGTCGCGTCCGATGATACGCACAACTACACCAGCCCGACGGGCAACGCGAGACCGGGTGAAGGGTGGGTGTGCGTACGCTCGGCAAGTCTGGATGCGGGGGCGCTGTTGCAATCGATGTACCGTGGCGACTTTTACGCGTCCACCGGCGTGGCGCTGGAGGATGTGACGTTTGATGAGACGGCGGGTACGCTTAAGGTCAGGGTGAGCCCGGAAAAGGATGTGACGTATACGATCCGGTTCACAACGACGAAAGCGGGCTTTGACCGCGCGACGGAAACGTTTGAAGATCCGGCCAAAGAGAAGAAACCGGCGCGAACGGGTATCCGTTATTCGGACGCGATCGGCAAGTCGGTCAAGACCGATGAGGGACTCGAATCGTCATACACGTTGGACTCGGATGACCTGTATGTGCGTGCCACGGTGACGTCCTCAAAAAAAGCGTTAAACCGTCTCAGCAACGAACCCGAGTATGAGGCGGCGTGGACACAGCCGTATGGTTGGCGTGCCTGGCAGGCGCGCAATCCGATCAAGGCACGGCTTACCCCGAAGAAGTAAACGGGGCGCATGCGGAGAACACGGTATTGGGGACAGGTTACAGGTTATACGTTACAGGTTGAAAGGTATAGGCTGAACGGCACAAGGGGGGCGCGATGGGCATGCAGACAGGTTTTTCCAGACGGGTGTTTTTGCGGGGTGCGGCACTGGCGGTCGGCGCGGCCGCGCTGAAGGGGTGCACGTACACGCGGTCGGTGGGCGAGACGGTGAGGCTCGGCGTGATTGGCGTGGGCGGGCGCGGCATGGGGAACTGGCCCGCGATGGTGGATTGCGGAGGCGTACGTATCGCGGCGATGTGTGACGTTGACTCGACATTCCTTGATGCGGCCAAAAAGTGGTATGCGGACAAAGGGTTGAAGGCTGATTTCACCACCTATGCCGACTACCGCAAGATGCTTGAGACCGAGAAAGGGCTGGACGCGGTCGTTGTTTCCACGCCTGACCACACCCATGCGCGGGCGGCCATCCAAGCGATGAAACTCGGCTGCCATGTCTACGTCGAGAAACCGCTGGTGCGGACGGTCTGGGAGGCCAGGTACTTTAAAAGGATTGCCAAGGAGTATGGCGTTGTCACGCAGATGGGAAACCACGGAAGCGCCAAGGACGGCTTGCGCCGCGGCGTGGAGATCCTGCGCGCCGGTGTGTTGGGCAACGTGCGCGAGGTTCACGTGTGGACCAACCGTCCCGAGATTTCGCCCGGAAACACCTGGGGGTGGAAACAGCCGCTGCCGCGCCCCGAGGGCGCGGATCCGGTTCCGCCGGAAATGAGCTGGGACCTGTGGCTGGGAACGGCGCCGGCGCGTCCTTTCAAGAAGGGCGTTTACCACCGTATCGGGTGGCGCGCGTTTTACGACTTCGGCACGGGCGCGTTCGGGGACATGGCGTGCCACACCATGAACCTCGCTTTTCGCGGACTCGAACTGGGGAGAATCGTGTCGGGCGAGGCGCTGGAGATTTCTGAGCGTTTCGACGACACGTACCCGAAATTCAGCAAGGTGCGCCTGACCTACGCCGCCCGCGGCAAGAAACCTCAGGTCGAACTCTATTGGTATGACGGTTACCTCAAACCCGCCGCCGAGATCATGCCGCAGGTGATCGCCACGCTTGGGCAGGTTCCCACGACCGGTTGCCTGATCATCGGCGAAAAAGGCATGTTGGTGAACACCGACGACTACGGCGAAGTCAGTTACCTTGGACTGAACGGTGAAGCTAAGATGAAATCGCTGGACAAGCACGAGGCGTGCCTGGCAGTGCCCGTAACGCTGCCGCGCGTGAAAAACCAAAGCCAGCACCTCGAATTTCTCGACGCCTGCCGCGGCCAGGGCACAACCTTTTCATCCACCACGCACTCCGTGCCGCTGGTGGAGAGCATGCTGGTCGGCTGCATGGCACAGCGCATACCCGGCAAGATCAACTGGAATTCAGCAAAGTGTCTCTCTGACAACGCGCAGGCCAACGCGCTCATCAAGCCGCACATCCGGGCGGGATGGGAGTACTAGTGGGGAGAACGCTGGACGTTCAGTGGGACGATATGACGGAGAAGCGTGTCCTCAGCCGTGTCTGCTGGTTTTCGGAAAAAGCCAAACGGCGGGAATCCGTTCTTTAAGCGTACCCGTGTTCACAGCGTGCTGTCGAAGTGGCTGCGGCGGTAATGTCCCGGCGAGACTCCCGTGATGCGTTTGAAGGTGCGGGTGAAGTGGCTGTGGTCATAGAACCCGGTTTCGCAGGCGATGTCCGCGATCGTGCGGTCGGTGGTTTCCAGTAGCGTACGGGCGGCGGCGATGCGGACGCGCAGGATGTATTCGTAGGGCGTGGTGCCGAAAATACGGTTGAAGCGGCGTTCGAACTGGCTCTGCGAGACGCCCGCGAGGGCGGCGAGTTTTTTGATTTCGAGATTCTCGCCGAAGCGGGTGTGGATATGGGTGACGACCTGCGCGAGGCGCCCGTGCCAACGGGGCATGTCGCGCAGCCCCTCGACCATGCGGTGAAACCCGATCACTCCGATCGGCTCGCCCTTTTTGTCGTAGACCGGGAATTTGCTGTGGATCATCAGCCGGTTCGAGTGTTCAGGTGCCGGTGCGATCTCGTTGATCACGGGAACTCCGGTGGCCATGACGGTCTGATCCCCTTTGACGTAAAAATCGGCCCGGTCACGCGAAAAAAAATCATAGTCGGTCTTGCCGAGCGTCTGCAACTCATTGTCGGCATTACAGAACTGGCACGCGCGGTGGTTGTTCAACATGAACCGTCCCTGCTTGTCCTTCATGAAAAACCCCACATCAGGAAGGGTGTCCATGAGTTTCCGGAGAGATGTGAAATCACCGATACTCGACAAAAAACGCTGTTGCATGGTTTTTAGATTCATGCGGATAGTATACACATTTTAACTGGCGGTTTACAAGACGTTGAAAGATGAGAAGGGTAAGATTCCACTATACCCGATACTGATTTGGGTCAAGGCGTAAGACGGTGGACAGTCGCCCTTGTCGGGTCATGCTTCCATGGCGGAAACGGAGGGGGATTGGCTGCGACTGGCAAGGAAAACAGGGAGGCACAAGATGAAGGATGTTTTGTCCGAAAAGAGACACGGGAAAAATGGTGGGGTATTGAACCGCCGTCAGTTCCTGAAGCGTGCGTTGGCGTCCGGAGGCGCGCTTGCCGTTCCTCAGGTTATCCAAGGGTCGGTGCTGGGCATGAACGGTGCGGTCGCGCCGAGCAACCGCATTGTGATGGCAGGGATCGGCCTTGGAAGCCGGGGAACCGAAGATTTGCGCGGCTGGGTCCTGCCTGACCCGCAGGCGCAGTTTGTTGCCATCTGCGACGTCCGGCGGGTACGCCGTGACGCCGTCAAGGCGATGGCCGACAAGCATTACGGCAACACAGACTGCAAGACGTACATCGAGATGATGGATTTGCTGGCATGCCCAGACATCGATGCGATTCTTACGGCGACCAGCGACCGCCTTCACGCCACAGTATCCGTCCGTGCCATGCGTGCGGGCAAAGACGTGTATACCGAGAAGCCCGCCTCGATGACTATCGCCGAGGGACAGGCCGTGGTTAAGACCGCCAAGCAGTATGGCCGCGTCTATCAGGCCGGCATGCAGCGTCTGAGCGAGGCGAACTTCATTGTCTGCAACGAGCTGTTGCGCTTGGGCCGTCTGGGCGAGGTCAAGACCGTCTACGCGCACCTCGCGCCATGGGGCAACGTCAACATGAACCGCGAATGGCTGCCGGAAGAGCCCCTCCCCGATCCGCAGGAAATTGACTGGGACCGCTGGCTGGGTCCCTGCGCATGGCGTCCTTTCAACATCAGCTACACCCGCGGAGGCTGGCACGCCCAGCACGATTTCTACACCAGCGTCATCGGCGAGTGGGGCTCGCATACGTTTGCGCAGTGCCACGATGCGCTGGGCATGCAGGACACTTCCCCCGTTCATTATCCCTACGTCCCGAATCCGACGGCGGACGGCATGGAGATGACCTTTGCGAACGGCGTGAAGATGATCCAGAAGCAGGAGGGATGGCGCGGCACCTGCGGTGTCCGTTACGTCGGCAGCGAGGGCTGGTGCTCCTGCGCCGACGGCTATGCTCGCCCGGAGGTGTCCAACCCGGCGATGCTGGCCGACTTCAACAAGATCCTCCAGGACTACCTTACCCGGACGGGACATGTGGTTGGAGCCATGAAAGAGTTTTTCAACTGCGTCAAGAACCGCACCGTCACGGTGGCGAACCCTACTGTCATGCACCGTTCGATGAGCACCGTGCATTGCGCGAATATTGCCCAGTGGCTGAAGCGGGATCTCACGTGGGACCCCGTCAAAGAGGAGTTCGTCAACGACGGGCAGGCCAACCGGTTCCGCTCCCGTGCGGCCCGCGAGGGGTGGCAGATCTGCTAGCGCGCGGCGTTGGCAACGTGTGTGAGGCGCATCGTTTCGAGATGAGGAATTTGATGATGAAAAAAATGTTCGTTGTGATCACGGGTCTGGCGACACTCTGCGCGACGGCCGAGTTGGACAAGGAAATTCTTCTGGACGAGGGAAAACTGCTCGAGGTTCTGCAGAAGGCGGAGACTTCAGATAACGATAAGGTCACCGCTTGCCAGAACCTTGGCTGGTGCGGAACCCGGACGTCCATCGGCCCGTTGGCCGCACTTGTTGAGAGCGAGAAGCCGGTGCTCCGCCACGCGGCACGCTACGGGTTGGAGATGATTCCCGACCCGGCGGTCGAAAAAGCCTTTTGCGAGGCGGCTGGCCGGCTTACCGGACCGGCGCTCGTGGGCGTGCTCCAGTCGCTGGGCAACCTCAAGCCGGAGCAGACCCGCAGGGGCGTGTGGGCGTCGCTCGTGGGCGGCGGCGGCCATGCTTGTTCTGTCGCCCTTTTGAGCGGGCGGATGTCTGACCGCGACAAATCCGTTGCCGGGGCGGCTGTGCAGGCTTTGGGCAAGATCGCCACGCCCGAAGCGATGGATGCGCTCAAAGCGGGGATTGGGAAATGCCCCTATGTGGCGGTGGCTTATCTGAACGGAGCCGGAAAAGTCGCTTGTTCCGATCCGGCAAAAGCCTCGGCCTATTACGCCGATATCCGTGCCGCCAAAGAAAACGTCTTCCCGGACACGCGCTTGGCCGCTCTCCGGGGTGAAATCGTTACTGCGGGCGGACAGGGTGTGAAGCTCTGGAACGATGCTATTGCAAGCGCGGACGCCGACACCGTGAACGTTGCCCTGCGTGCGGTTCTGGATTTCCCCGCGTGCAATAAAGCGACCGCCGCTTTCGCCGCGGCCCTCGCCAAGGTGCCGGCGGTTCAGACGCGTCTGGCGGCGGTTCTGGGGCAGCGCGGCGACAAAGCCGCTGTTCCTGCCCTGGCCGCCTTGGCCAAGGGGGAGAACGCCGCCACTCCGCAGAGCAGCCTCGCTGCGGCCTCGGCGCTCGCGGCACTCAACGCTCCTGATGCCGTCCCGCCGCTCTTGGCGTTGGCTAAACATCAGGATCCGGAGATTGCCGGAGCGGCCAAAGACGCGATCATGGGGTTCGCGGGCAAAGCCGCGGACGATGCCGTGTTGGCCATGATGGCCGACGCCGGCACAGGAACCCGTCTGGCCGGCATCGAAATGGCGATGCGCCGCCGCATGTCTGAGGCAGTGCCGTCCCTTGTGACACTCACCGCCGATACCGACGCTAAAATCCTCGATGCGGCGGTTATGGGCGTGGGGGATCTCGGCACGGATAAGGAGATCCCTACGCTGCTGGGCGTCATTGCGAAGAATCCGCAGAGCGAGACGGCGGTTCGCGCACTTTCTTCGCTCTGCTCGCGCTACGCCCGCCCCCGCGCCGGCAAGACCGTCATCAAAAGCGCGGTCTACGGAAACTTCGAAAACAACCTGACCAAAGACGTCACCGACAATGTCCAGAAACTCGTGGACGCGGGCTCGATTACGATTCAGGCATCGGGCCGCCTTTGCAGATGGGACGGTTTCAGCGAGGATCCGGCACCGGGCAAAATGAAGGTTCTCCGCATGGTCTACCTCTTCGACGGTGTTGAGAAAAGCGTTCAGGTGAGGGAGAACGATGCCGTACACCTGAGCGGCGAAACCCTGTTGCCGGTCGCGTTGCTGCCGATCAAGGCCGCCTACGATGGGGCGAAGGGGGATGAAAAGCTTGCCCTTTTTAAGGTGCTGACCTCGCGCTCGAATGATCAGGGGCTCGCCATCGCCCGCGCCGCAGCGGCGCAGGCGTCGGATGCCGCCCTGAGGGAGGCTGCCATCCGCGCGCTCATCGAGTGGAAAACGCCCGAAGCGCTTGAGGATGCTGCGGCTCTTGCGCAGAATGCCCCGACAGAACGCCTGAAAATTCTCGCTCTTCGCGGCTTTGTGCGTCAACTCGAACTGAGCTTCACCATTCCGCTGAAGCAACAGCTTGCGCGCTTAGAACAGGCTCAGGCGTGGGCGCTCCGAGAAGAGGACAAGGCTTTTCTCGCCGCGGCCCGCACCCTCACCAGCCGGCTGCTGGCCGAACAGGGCTTTACGCCGATGTTTAACGGTGTTGACCTGAAACCATGGAAAGGCGGTGACGGCTGGTGGCAGGTCAAGGACGGAATCCTTCAGGCGCAGAGTTCCGAGGACAAGCCGTGCAAAAGGACCAGCCACCTCATCTGGAAAGGCGGCCAACCCGGCGATTTTGAGATGCGGGCGGAGTTCCGTTTGAGCCCCGGCGCCAACTCCGGAATCCAGGTGCGCTCCAGTGACCAGGAGTTCGGCGACAGCGGTTATCAGGCCGATATGAATGGGAACGGCACGTACGTCGGTTTTCTTTACCACCCCAAGCAGCACTTGGTGGGCGAACGCGGCGCAAAGGTCGTCATCGATGCCAAGGGGCAGAAGACGGTGACGCGTTTTGCCGACAGTAAGGCGCTTCAGGAAAAGGTTTTTAAGGGTGACGACTGGAACGACTACACCATCATTTGCAAGGGTCCTGCCATCACGCTTTTCGTCAACGGGATGAAGACCTGCGAGTTCGAGGATCACCGTCCCCTCTACGAGTGGCTCCTCGACAACGTCTCCGTTCCGTCGAAGCCCCGCCAGTTCGAGTTCGCCCGGCTGAACCTCACCTACACGGTGATGAGCAAGCGTCTTCTCATGATCCTCGTCAGAGAGGGGATTGTCTCGGGATGGGACGACCCCCGGATGCCCACCCTCTCGGGTTTTCGCCGGAGGGGGTACACTCCTTCGGCAATCCGGCGGTTCTGCGCCGAGATCGGGGTATCGAAGGCGAACAGCCTTGTGGACCTCGAATTTCTGCATTTCATCATCCGGGAGGAGCTGAACGCCGCATCTCCCCGGGCCATGGCTGTCCTTGATCCCCTGAAGGTGATTATTGAAAACTATCCCGAAGGGCAGGTGGAAATGGTCGAGGCCGAGAACAACCCCGAAGACCCCTCCGCCGGCGTCCGCCAGGTCCCCTTTTCCCGGGAGATCTTCATCGAACGGGAGGATTTCATGGAAAATCCTCCGAAAAAATTCTTCCGCCTCTCTCCCGGCCGGGAAGTCCGCCT
>JALHET010000452.1 GCA_022839525.1 Lentisphaerota bacterium | reverse complement strand
GGCGGCCAGCTTCGCGGCCTCGGCGGGATCAGTTTGTCCGCGGTTGTTCTGCCCGTCGGTCAGGAGAATGATGATGCTCTTTTCTTCAAGGTGGGCCGCGGCGAGCACGAGCGCGTCGCCGATCGCAGTGCCGTCCTCGGCCTCGGTTTCGGGAAGCTCCACGAGCTGGAGAAAGTCGGCGAGCACCGAGCGGTTCGGCGTGAGCGGCGTGTTGGTTTCCGGATAGCGCGCAAAGGTAATAAGCGAAAACTGGTCGTTCGCCCGTTTCGAGAGGAACTCGCGGGTGACAGCCTTGACGCCGTCGATCCTGCGCATTTCGCTCCCGTCGTAGGGGATAATCGCCTGCATGGAGCTGGAGCGGTCGATGACGAGCGCGATCGCTAGTCCTTCGGCGGATTCCTGCGCGGGATCGGGAAATCGCTGCGGACAGGCGAGGAGCCAGACCGAAAGAAAGAGCGCGAGCGCTTCGAATACTTCGGGCAGAGAACGGAGGCGCACGCGCCAGGAACGGGAAGCAGCAGAGAGAAGCGGAGCGTCGCCCGAGGAGAACGAGGGCGTGCGCGCGCGGAAGCGCGCAAACACCGCAATAGATGCGGGTATTAATAGAAGAAACAGCGCGGGATGCGCAAAGTTTGTCGAGGGCAAAAAGCTCATTGTGCAGCCTCCCCTGTTCCCGTATAGAGCTTCTGTGCGTCGAGCGTAAGGGGCTCGGTGCGATCTCCCGCTTCGGAGGCGACGGTAAAGAGAACGATTTCGTTTCTGCCGGAAGTACCGTCGGGTACAAGGATCCAGTCGCCTGATTCTGTTATCCTGAAATACAGGCGCGATCCGGTTCCGGATCGCTCGTGATCGAGAATCGAAGCTGCTATGGTCTTGCCCCCCGGGGACAGGATTTCAGGGCTGATTCCGGATGTCCCGCTTCGATATATTACTGCTACAAGATCACCAATGCGCGGCTGTTCGGGACTCCAGTGGACTAAGGCTCCGTCGGGCAGTTGGAGTTCGGCATGCCGGGGTGCGCACGAAACGGCACAGAGGCAGAGCGCGATCGAAAGCGGCAAGAGCGGCAGGAACGGCACGAGCGGTTTATGCACGGGTTCGCCTCCGGAAGAGGTCCATGAGGGGCGGGATACAGTCAGTGCCGACGTCGAAGGTTTGATTGCGGACTCCTGCCTTGCGGAAAGCGAGGGCAAGAGCGGCGGAGCGGTTTTTTTCGGCAGTGCGCAGGAGGTCGAGGTTTTGTCGGGAAGAAAGGTCTACCCAGAAGCGGGCGCCGGTTTCGGGGTCGACGACGGGTGCAAGGCCTGCGTGAACGCTGCCCTGCACTACCGGATCGCGAAGGCGGAGGGCAATAACGTCGTGCGCAAGGGCAAGGGCGCCGAGGCGTTTTACGGCAGTGGCGCTGGCGGCAGAGGCGGCAGTAGCGGTGGACGGGGAATCGGTGCCTGTCCAGTCGCTGAGAATGATAACGGTCGACCGTGTGCGGACGCTGTTCATGAAAAAGTTGAAAAGGGGCGCAAAAGATGTGCGCACCGACGACGGTTCGTCTGATACGGACAGTTCGATTGCCGCC
>JALHET010000451.1 GCA_022839525.1 Lentisphaerota bacterium | reverse complement strand
CAGGGGCTCAAGGTTTGAGGCATCCGATCGGACAGACGATCACGTTGTCGTCGGGTCTCCGATAGGCGTACTTGCCTACGGCCACCAAAACCATCTTAAATGCCGCTACCTTCATCCGTGTCGTGTCGAGCAATCCCGAAAGCGCATTCAGCGTCGAAGCGCCTTCCTCTATGAGCGCCTCGCCACCAAGTTTCACTTCGACAAGACCGGATGAGCCGTTCCGCAAATGTATCACGGCATCACATTCCAGCCCGTTCCGGTCGAGAAAATGACTGACCGTGCCTCCGAGCGCTTCAGCGTACACGCGCAAATCGCGCACGGCGAGTGCCTCGAAGAAAAAGCCGAACGACTGGATGTCGTTCATCAAGTCGCCGAGCCCCAATCCCATGGCGGCGACGGCGATGGACGGATCGGTGAAATAGCGCGTGTCTGAAGTTCGGATCGTCGTTTTCGAGCGCAGACAAGGCGACCACGCCGGCATGTCCTCGACGACGAATATTTTTTCGAGCGCATTCAGATACGACCGAATCGTGTCGTCGTTCGGAGCCCGGGCACGGCCATTCTGCATATCTCTTCGTATCGTCGGCAAAAGTGCCTGTGTCCCTTGCAGCCGGGCGAACGAGCGCATGAGACGGCGGACCCTGGCCGGATTCCGTTCCACTCCGTCCACTCGCGAGATGTCAGACGATACCACGGCTTCGTAGTAGTCGATAGCTCTGTCAAGTGCCACGTCTCCGGTCTGTTCGACTGCTTGCGGCCAGCCTCCGCGGCAGATCAGCCACGCGATGTCGTCCAGCGTCTTGATCGTACTTTCGCCGGAGGGCTCAGAACCAGCGAAGAGGTCGTGGAGCGACACTGTCCCAGTCGATTCCCCCGATTCCCATAGACTCATGGGGCGCATCCGCAACCTTGAGATACGCCCCGTTCCAGAATGGACGATATCTTTCTTTCCGTTTTGCGCCTTCTTGTCCTCCGGTGGGACGGCCGATCCCGTGAGGATGAAATGCCCCCATCCTTCTGCATGGTCTACATGGAACCGGACGGCATCCCAGAATTTTGGAGCGACCTGCCATTCATCGATCAGCCGAGGAGTTTCGCCCTTGAGCAACTCCTTGATGTTTGTCGCGGCCAACGCAAGGTTGCGTTCTCTTGTGTCGGGATCCGCCATGTACAGCGCACTCTTGGCAAATTGCTCGCACGTCGTCGTCTTGCCGCACCATTTCGGACCTTCCACCAACACCGCGCCGACTCCGGAGAGCTTGCGCAGGAGAATGTCATCCGCGATTCGCTTTCTGTACTGTTGTGTCATATGGCGGAATCGTACCAGAAGAGCTGTTGCCCATCAACCCAAATTCGGCGATTTGTCGCAATTCCGTTCGGCGATTTGTCGTAGAATTGTTCGGCGATTTGTCGCGATTCCGTTCGGCGATTTAGCATGGTCTAAATACCTGTCCCTTAGTTGCAGGTGCCGGGCTGTGTGGCACGGGCATCTTGCCCGTGTGGCGGCGTGAAACGCCGCCCGGACGAGCAACGCTCGTCCCTCCCGGCGCTCCGCGAGCCACGCCACTACGCCACTTG
>JALHET010000450.1 GCA_022839525.1 Lentisphaerota bacterium | reverse complement strand
CGGACGCCGGGAGACGCAAGTTCGGTCAGGCGGCTCGAGGGCTTGCCGGTCACCGTGACGAAACTTTTCTTCGAAACCCAGTAGCGCTGGGCGAGGAAGGCGGTCAGCGTCGGCAACAGCAGCATGACCGACAGCGCCGCGCCGCCGCCGAGGTCGTTACGGCCGGTGACTTCCATATAGGCTTCAACAGACAGCACGCGGAAGTCGCCTGCGAGCAATAGAGGATTCGCGAAGTCCGCGAGGCTGTTCGTGAAGACGAGAAGCCAGGCGCTCAGAATGCCGGGCATCGCAAGGGGAAGCGTGATCGTCGTGAACGTCTTGAAGCGTCCGGCAGAGAGGTCGAGCGCCGCGTCTTCCTGG
The DNA here is from genome assembly GCA_022839525.1 of Lentisphaerota bacterium. The sequence goes on along the minus strand of JALHET010000450.1, from coordinate 1,218 downwards.
GTCGAGTCGATCGCTTTAAGAACTCCCGACATGGTCATATATGCGATCGGGAACATGCCGATCGTCTGGACGATCACGAGGCCGTCCAATCCGTATATGCTGAAGGCGGTCAAGCCCAGAAGCTGTCTGGTGATAAGTCCGTTGTTGCCCGCAAGCAGGATGACGGACAGGGTGAGGGAAAAGGGAGGCGAGATAACCGGCAGCGTCGCGAGAGCGTTGACGATTTTTTTGCCTTTCATCGACGTGCGGTTCACCGTAAAGGCGAAGAGGAAGCCGATCAGGGTCGAAACGGTCGCCGTGAGCACGCCGAGCAGCATGCTGCCGCCGAAAGCGCGAAGGTAGTCGCCGCCGAGTACGCGCTTCCACACATCAAGCGAGAAATGACCCTGCGACATGACCGTCAGGCGGAAGGTCTCGAACAGGGGGTACGCGATGAAGAGGAAGGCGATAACAGCGAGCACGATGATCGCGAAGGCGGAAATGCGGTCGCGGGCGAATGCGACGACGAGATAGATGATGGAAAAGAGCGCAAGAACGCCGACAGCGAAAATGAGAAGAATGCGGTCGAAATCCTTCCAGGCGCCTGAGGCGCGGGTAATCATCAGGATGCCGATTATGTCGCTTTCATCGGCGTTCAAAAGAGGCTTGAAGGTTACGTTCGTTTGTATGTCTTCAAGTTTGAATGTTTTTGCTGTGGTATACGGCTCGAAATAGTAGGCGCTGTCGAGCCCTTTGGCGAATTCCGGATCGGAAGCGTTCGCCGCCCAAAAGCCGGCGATCGAAGAATCCGGGTCGACCGGCATGTATGAACCGGTGTCCGGATCGACGGCGATGAACGTGAATTGTTCGCCTTCGATGGCATCCTTCGAGGACTCAAGCCATCCGGATATATCCGAAGCTTCCCGGGGCGCCGCCCTGACGAACAGGTCGGCCTGTTTGGCCTGCATTCCGTCCACGATCCCGATAAACGCCTTGCGGATGGTCATGAAGATCCATGCATCCGCACAGGCGAAAACCGTGAACGCGGCGGCGAAAACAAGCAGTTTTTTCCGCGCGTTCGTCATGATTTACCTCTTTGATCCGATTTCTTTGTTCCAGCGGTCCTTGAGCCGGTCAGAGTTGGCCTTGTCGCCGTCCCAGCGGAGGTCCTGGTTGACCGTCTTGATCTTGTCGATCGAGAAGGCGTTAGGGTTAGTCGTCGCGATTTTGGAAACGGGG
>JALHET010000449.1 GCA_022839525.1 Lentisphaerota bacterium | reverse complement strand
AGATTTGTCGCCCATGTAATTTTCATAAACGCCTTCGCACACCCTGCGGATTGTCAGGTTGTAGCGGTTGTTCTGGTCGAACAGAATGTCACGGCCTTCCAGGGCAGCCTGCCGCCACTGGCGACGCTGCGCTTCGATGCCGAGGACGAGACGTACAACTGTGAGCCTCACGCTCTTGACTATCCGGTGGACAATCTGGAGAAGCTGGAGAGCGAGGATCTGGAGAACGCCCTGCGCGAAGGCGCGGTGGCCGTGGCCGAGGTTGCGGCTCTGGCTCACGAAAAGTCCGTGATCGACGCGGCTCTGACTGCGGCTGGCGCGGGCGACGGCAAGACGTGGAACAGTTCGGCTGATCCCGTGGCGGACATTGACACCGCGATTCTTGAGGTGATCAAGGCCGCGAAGTACGGCAGCCTCATGGGCGTCGGCGTGCTGTTCGGCGCGTCTGCGTGGGTGCTGTTCAAGAACGCGGCGGCTGTGCGCGGGCGTTTCGTCGTGGGCAACGGCAAGGCCGGCGGGAGTCTCGCCGTCCCGACCGAACAGGTCGCGGGCAACCTGTTTGTCGGCACCCCCGAGGTGCGCACGTCCTACATGGTTTATGACGACGCGGCTGTCGGTTTGGCCGAGAGCATCAAGTTCGTTCTGGACACCAGCGTTCTGGTGTTCGCGCGGCGTCAGGCTCCGACCCGGCGTGACCCCTCGTTCATGAAGACGTTCCGTCTCATGGGCAAGTACATGGTTCCGTCCAGCTACATGCGCGACGACGGGCGTGTCGAGGTGGCCAAGTTCGACTGGTCGGAAGACATCCGCGTGACCAACGCGGCGGCCGTGAAGCGGCTTGTCGTTTCCGGCTCTGCGGATGAGGGATAAACATAAGTTGGCTCCTGTTTGGGTGAACGGTAGCCGCCCGTCCTGAAAGGGGCGGGCGGCTTTTCTTTTGGCGCGGGGGGTTGGTCATGTCTACTGGTGTTACTGTCACATTTAACGGGAACGGCGCTGATACGGTTGAACCCGCAACCAAGTATATCGAGTACCCCGCGCTCATGTACGGTGATTTGGCGGTAGCCACACGCGCCGGATATATTTTTGACGGGTGGTTTCTAACCCCCGACGAAGACGCCATCGAGGTTTTTGCAGAATCCGATGTGCAGTCTTGGGCGAACCACACTTTGTATGCGCACTGGGTTTTGGCGTGTACGGTCACTCTTGACGGCAACGGCGGCGGCACGCCGTCCCCTTCGTCTCTGGTGTTGGCTGTCGGCGGTTCTTACGGCACGGCGTTGACCAACGTTGTTGTGACCCGCGAGGGCTATGCGTTTGCCGGCTGGTATACCGCTGCGTCGGGCGGTGATCTTGTCGATGCCGATTCTGTCGTTCCGGCAGACGCCCACACTTTGTATGCGCACTGGAACGAAATTTTTGCCGTCACGTTGGACGGGAACGGCGGGGGCAGCCCGTCTCCCGCCACGCTTGATTATTCGACGCCCGGCAGTTTGTATGGTGCCGGGCTTACGGCGGTGACAGTGACCCGTGCCGGGTATATCTTTGACGGCTGGTATACCGCTGCGGATGGTGGCGTCCTTGTGACCGC
>JALHET010000070.1 GCA_022839525.1 Lentisphaerota bacterium | reverse complement strand
GCGGTGTTCTCCTTCACGACATTCGCAAAAAAGTTGGCGCCCTCTTCAGCAGCCGTCCAGGCACCCAGGCTTTGGCGGATCGGGTAGACATCGTTATCGATCGTCTTGGGCAATCCCACCACCGTCAGGCCATACCCGTTCTTGGACAGGTAAGCGGCGAGTTCCGCCGCGGCCGTGTTCGTGTCGTCGCCGCCAATCGTGTGCAGCACATCCACACCGTCCTTCACAAGCTGGTCGGCCGCGACCTTCTGCGGGTCTTCGCCTTCCTTCACCAGACCGCGTTTGATGCAATCCGCAACGTTCGTGAGTTTCACGCGGCTGTTCCCGATCGGGCTGCCGCCGTGCTCAGTCAGGTAAAGCGCATGCTGACGCACCTCGGGTGTGACTGTGATGCTCTCCCCTTTCAGGAGCCCTTTATACCCGTTGATATACCCGATGATCTCGACCTCCGGTGCCACGCGGGTATATTCGTCAATCAGATACCCGATCGCCGAACTTAGGCAAGGCGCCAACCCGCCCGCTGTCAGAATGCCAACCTTCTTCATGTGTTTGCCCATGTCGTCTCCTTAAATAACGCGGTCTCTCTTAAAAAAATTGGTAGTATAGAGAAAAACCATCCGGCTGTTCAAGTAAAGTCGCCGCCGACAGGCAAAAAACCGCCCTTGCGTATGCCGTGTAAATCCGGTAATTTTATGCTTCAGTTTTGTTACCGGTTCCGGGAATGTTCATTCTAATAAATGGGGAGAGGACTATGACATCACCTTTGCACCGCCGGGATTTTCTTAAAAGGGCGGGCGCCCTTGCGGCGTTTACGATTATACCGGCGCATGTGCTGCGCTCGGAAACCGCGCCCAGCAACCACCTCACCCGCGCCCTTCTGGGGTTTGGCGGCATCGCCCATTCGGGCAACCACCTCGGCTACAAGGACACCCGCCTTGTCGCGCTCTGCGACGTGGACGCCAAACGTGTTCAAAACGGGATCGACTGCGCCGCGAAGCAGGGGTACGGGAAGATTTTTGCCTGCCGCGATTTCCGTGAGATCCTCGCCCGCAAGGATGTCGATATCATCCACATCTGCACCCCGCCCCACTGGCACGGCCTCATGTCCGTCATGGCGGCCGAGGCTGGCAAGGATGTCTGGTGCGAGAAACCCATGACCCGCACCATCGGGGAGGGGCGCCGGGTCATGGAGGCCGTCAAGGCGAACGGGCGCATCTTCCGCCTCAACACCTGGTTCCGTTTCCAGGGCGGCTTTTACGGCTTCGGCACCGAGGTCAAACCCCTCAAGAAAATCATGGAGAACCGACTTCTGGGCTGGCCGGTCAAAGCCGTGGTCGGCAACTGCACCGGCTTCACCCTCAAGTTCGGCTGGAGCGGCCTGATCAACGCCCCCACCCAACCCGTCCCGGAAAACCTCGACTACGACTTCTGGCTCGGCCCCGCCCCCTTCAAGCCCTATCACCCCCACCGCACACACTCCTCGTTCCGCGGCTACTGGGACTACGACGGCGGAGGCCTCGGCGACATGGGACAGCACTATCTGGACCCCGTCCAATACCTGATGGAGAAGGACGACACCAGCCCAGTCAAAATCGAGATCGACTGCGCGCCCCAACACACCGATGCGGTCGGCTCTTTCCGGCGCCTCACCTACACCTACGCTGACGGCTGCCAGATCATCCTTGACGGCGACGATTCGCTCAAAGGGGTGCCGTTCCTTGAGGGCCCCAAAGGCAAAGTCTGGCCCAAACTGAAATCCGATATCCCCAATCTCGAAGGCGTCCTCACGGAGCTGCCCGAACCAGCGCCGCAGCAGACCGATTTCCTGGAGTCCGTCAAGCTGCGCCGCACCTTCGCGCTCAACGAGCAGAACGGGTTCCGTTCCGCCACGATCGTCAACCTCGGCATCACCGCCATGCGTTTGGGCCGGGGCTTTGAATTCGATCCGGTCAAGCTCTGCGCCGTGAACGACCCGGCGGCCGATAAATTTATCTATCAGCCGATGCGTGCCCCATGGGTCATGTAAGGCACAAACGGGACCGTGTTAAACCGCAACTTAAAGGATTTTCAAATGAAACACAGCTTGCACTCAGCTCTTGTCGCAACCCTGCTGTTCGCCGGCGGCACGCTTTTCGCGCAATCCGCCGCGCAGTGGGCTGAACAGCAAAAAGACGCGCTCGCCGCGTTCAACGACGCCTCACTCGCCGACACGCTCGAACAGGGCGTGCCCGCCCTTGAGAAGCTTTTTGCCGAGGTCAAAACCGGCGGCGTCTCCGACCCGCTCGTTTTAACCCATATCGCCGCCCTCACACAATACGTGATGAAAAAGGATAAGAGGTGTCTCAACGACACCCGCCTCACGGCGCGTGTCGGCAACTTCTTCCGATACGGCGAGGCCGCCAAGCAGCGCAAAGTCTATACCGACGCGCTCCTCGACGCCGCGCGGCGTGCGACAGAGGTGGACGTCACCTGCTTCTTCCTCGACCAGCTCCGCTGGTGCGGCCTTCCGGAACAGGCAGAAGCGATCAAGGCGTTCGAGAAATCCACCTCCAAAGATGTGGCCGCGCTTGCCGTCATGACCGTTCAGGCGGTGACCGACGACCGCGCCTCCAAAGCCGCGCCCGTCACGCCCACGCGCTGCGCGACCCTGAACAGGGAACTGGCGGCACTGGATGCAAAAACGCTCACTCCGCGTCTGCTCGCGGCTTTCGACGATCCGGATCCCGCGTATGCGGGTGTCGCACTGAACTGGGCCCGCACCAGCGGCGGCAAGGCCGAAACCGCGCTTTGGACCGGCAAGCTCGCCGCCGCCACAGATCCCGTGCGTAAAATCATGCTGCTCGACATGCTGGGCGACAGGAACGATACGGATGCCTGCGACGCGGTGGCCGCACTGCTTGCCGACGCGGATATCGGCGTGGCCTCTGCCGCGCACCGGGCACTCCTCCGACTCTCCCCCCCCGACCTTGCGGCAAAACTGCCTACCCTGCTCAAGGATTTGCGGGAAGACCGGGTTGCCCTCGTGCGAAACTCCGCCCGCGTGCTTCCGACGGAACTGTTGAAAGCGCCGCTTCTGGGCGCCTACGATTCCCTGAACGACACGGGCAAGAAAGTCGCCATGGATCTGCTCAAAGAGCGCCACATCACGGAGGCCTCCCGTTTCGCGCTCGCCACACTGGACGCTAAAGACGAAGAGACCGTGATCGCCGGATACCGCTTCCTGCGCGAAACCGCCGGCGCCGAACACGCCGACCTGCTCATCGCCAAACTGCTTGCCTCAAAAGGACGTGTGACCCCAGAAGTCCAGTCTGCGGTCGCCTCCTCCGCACGCCGCGACGCTTCGGGGGCTTACGTCAAAGCGCTGACCGGCGCGCTTCAGACAACTCCGGACGCATCGAAACCGGTGCTTTTGGAGACAGCGGGGCGCATCGGAGGCGATACCCTTTTACGCACCGTCGAGGCGGCATCCGCCAGTGCCGACGCCGAGGTCTCCACGTCCGCCATACGCACGCTTGCGGACTGGCCCGAACACGCTGCCCTGCCCGCTCTCCTCCGTCTCGCGGTCACCGCCCCCGACGCCAAGCGCCAGGTGCTCGCCACACGCGGCGTGTCTAAAATGGTCAATAAGGACGGCTTCGACAAACAGAAATATTTGGAGCTATGGCGGAAACTCCGCACCCAGCCCAGCGATGACGCGCGCAAAAAAGAGATCGACACGCTCTTCTCTGAAGAGGTCAATGTGGCGTTGGGGAAACCCGTGACCGCGAACGTGCCGCAACAGGGCGAGCATGCCCCTCAATTTTTGGTGGACGGCACCGTTGAAAAAGCGTGGCACGGGGCCAAATGGCCCGCGCAGATTCAGGTTGACCTCGGCTCTGTGATTCCCGTTCATGCGGCGCACGTCTTCTTTTTCCACGACAGGCGCACCTACACCTTTACGCTGGAACTCTCCGCAGACGGCAAGACGTGGAGTCAGGTCGCCGGGAATACCGATGCGCCCAAACCCGCGACCGCAGAAGGCCTCCGTTTGAATTTTCCCGCCACACCCGCACGGTATGTGCGGTTGAACGTGCTGAAAAATAGCCAGAATGAGGCTGTTCACGTGCTTGAACTCAAAGTTTTTCAAGCCGTTTTCAAGTAACCGGCCACAGAATGGCGGGTAGACCTCCTGCCCGCCATTCACGCATGCCAGCTTTTCACGCGGCGCCCGCGATTGCCCACACACGCAACCGGGTCAAACGTGTAAACGCACAGGTGCCGGTTCCTGTACCAGCCGATGCGCACCCCATGGGTCATGTGACGGCACCGGGGTACGCCGTTACCCGAAAAGCGCTTCCACGCGCGCGAGCAAGTCATCCCGTCCCGACACATTCTGCAGCGGACAGGGCAGGCTCTTCTTGAACGTCGCGCCATAGTTCTTGGTGACAATACGCGGGTCGGCCACGATCACCACGCCCTTGTCCGCACGCGTGCGGATCAACCGGCCAAACCCCTGACGGAAACGGATCACCGCCTGCGGAAGGGAAAACTCGCGAAAGGAACTGCCGCCCGCCTGCTCGATCTGCTCGCTGCGCGCCTCAACAACCGGATCCCCCACCGCAGCGAACGGAAGGCGCGCCATCACCACACAGCTCAAGGCCTCACCCGCGACATCCACGCCCTCCCAGAACGAATGTGTCCCCAGCAGAACACACGCGCCTCCCGACCGGAAGACGCGCGTGATTTGGTCACGGGTGCCGGTGAGCCCGTGTACCAGCAGCCGGATGCCCGCCTCACGCAAAGGCTCCTCCAAAAGCCGCGCCACCTGATGCATCATCTCATAGCTGGTGAAGAGCCCCATGGCCCGCCCGCGCGTGCGGGTGAACACGTCGAGCATGAGCCCGCTGAGCGGTTCGGCATATCCCCCGCCCACAGCCGAACCTGACGGCTCAGGCAGAAACGTCGGAGCCAGAACCGCGCACTGCGTGAGATAGTTGAAGGGGCTCTCGGCCACACATGTGAAAACACGCTCGGGCTCGATCAGATCGAGCCCCAATTGTTTGCCGATGTACGTGAATGACCCGCCCACACGCAAGGTCGCGGAACAGAAAACCACGGATGACTTCTGCCGGTAAAGCAAGTCGGACAATGCGCCTGCTATCTTCAGCGGCGCCGCAAACAGGTGGGCCGTACCCGCGCTGCGGGCGGCTGGCTCGGCCCAAAACACATGATCGGGATCAGACGCGCCCAAAACAAAATCCGCATCCATGGCGAACTCCCGCAGGGTGACCGCCGCCCCCTCAACATTCGCCGCCTGATCGCCATACAGCGCCAGCTCGCCCTCCGAGGCCTGCCGCAAAGCCTCGGCCAGCGCATTCAGATGACCAGCCGCTTCTGAAACAGCCTCCTTGAAAGCCGTTCTACCCTCCGTGACTGCCGCCTCCTCCAAAACGTCACCGCACGGCACAAAGGCCCCGTTGCGGAACACGAACCGCTCCCAGACAGGCTCCGCAGCCGGGGATCCCGGCACTGCTTCAGTCGTCACCTGCACACACCGGAACCGCGTCGCCGTCTTGCTCTGAGCCACCATGCCGTACAGGATCTCAAAGAGTCGGCGGGATGCGCCCTGCACCTGCTCCAAAGCGCGTTTGACCATGCGGATCTGCCGCCGAAGCTCCCGTGCCGTCTCCTCGTCCGCCGTGATGGCGCCTTTTTCAAGATGGTTGCGCAACACCTCAAGCACACCGCACGCACGCCTGCCCTTGCCCCGGCTCAACCGACGCACGATCTGGTTCAGGCGCATCTGCGTGACCTCCGTCGACAAATGGCGTGTCGCCGCCTCTTCGAGGTTGTGCGCCTCGTCGAACACGATCTGCGCGTAAGGGGGCAGCGTGCCGCCCGGATTCTGCATATCGGAGAACACCAACGCATGATTGGCGATCACCACATGCGCGGCGGCGGCCCGCGCCCGCGCCTTCTGCAGAAAGCACCGCCGGTAATATCGGCATGAACGCCCGGGACACTCTTCGCCGGTTGAGGAGAGTTTCGACAAGAACCCGGGATCAGCATGACCCGCGCCAGCAAACGAATCGAGATCCCCATCTGGTGTCTGCACCGCCCAGGCCACAGCCTCCGCAAACAGACGCATCTCCGGGCGCTCCAGCTCGAACTGGCTGTGCTCGTGCAAAACCGCCAGCCGCCGAAGGCAGAGATAGTTGGTACGCCCTTTGAGCAGAGCCACACGCAAAAAGCCCTCCGTTTCGGGTTCAAAGACGGCGCGGATCGCTTCGCGCACCAGCGGCAGATCTTTCTCGATCAGTTGCGCCTGCAGATTGCGGGTGTTGGTGCTGACAACCACAGGCACATCGTTGAGCCGTGCCCATGCCGCCGCCGGGATCAGGTAAGCGAGGCTTTTACCGATACCTGTCCCAGCCTCGACAGCCAAATGACGGCCTTCGTTGAACGCCCGCGTCACCGCCCGCAGCATCTCGATCTGGCCGGGACGCGACTCATATCCCGGCATGATCCGGGCAAAGGTTCCTCCGGGCAGCAGGTGCTTGGCGATACGATCCACATCGAGCGGCGTGCAATCGGTGTGTGAGGGCAGTTCGCGTTTACCGCCGCGGATCGCCTCGGGCGCAAACGAGTCCGTCCAACTGCCGCACCCCACCCCTGAGGCGCGCACGCGCGCCGCGAACAGCCCCATCAGTTGCGCGAACGCCCGTTCGTTGAGGTCGCGCAACAACAGCTCAATGGTTTCCAGCGCCCACAAGGGGAACGCCTCCAAACGCGCCGCCATCTTCTGCCAGAGCTTCCACAGCGTCTCCCCGGAAGGCGACCCGCTTTCAAGCAGGTGTTCCACGCGTTCGACCGGAGTGTGGGGAAAAGCAAGCGCACACACCGCCATAACATCGACCACGCCAATCCGGCCCGAAGGGAAAAAATCTTCAAACGACAACGGATCGTTGGTCACATAGAGAGTCTCTTCCGCCACCCCGCCACCTTTGTCCGGGGACGGATACACGGAGAAAGAGGGCGTCCTGCCCGAAAGACGCGAAACCCAAACTATACGGACGCTGAGCATGTGCCAAATCCTGAGCGACGCGCGTTATCTGCCCATTCCGAACAGGTTCAGGCAACGCCGGAAATCGGCAGGAAGCGGGCTGTGCGCCTTGAGTATCTTGCCCGGCAACATCGGATGCGGCAGCTCCAGGCCTGAAGCATGCAGCATCTGGCGCGGAACCGTCAGCAGCCGCGGGTCGCGCGCGAATTTCACGCCATGTTCGCGGTCGCCCAACACCGGATGGCGGATCGAGGCCAGGTGGCGGCGGATTTGGTGGGTGCGCCCGGTCTCAATCTTAACCTTTAGGAAACTGGCGTCTTTCGAGACCGCCTTGCGCTGGATATGGCTCACCGCACGCTCCCCGTCAATCTCCTGATGCACGGTGGAAGCCGGCCGGTCAAACCGGCCGTACACAATCGTCTCGTAGATCTTGGAAACCCGCCGCGTCTTAAAGACCGCCACTGCGGCATCGAACGCGGCCGCGCTCTTGGCCACCAGCAAACACCCTGTCGTGTCACGGTCAAGACGGTGCACCGCCACCAGCGACGGCTGCTGCGCCTGCTCCCGCAACACGTCCTCCACGCTTCCCGCGCCACCCGAGAGCATCCCCGAGGGCTTGTCGACAACCATGTAGTGGTCGTCCTCGACCAGCACGCGCACCTTTGCTTTGGCCACCGTTCCCGCCGTCTTGCCTTTGGATACATGTGCGGTCTGGACCTCAACGGTGTCACCCTGACGCACAACATGATGGGTCATCCATACGCACTTTCGGTTCACCCAGACGACACGGTTATCGAGCAGGTTTTTTGCGGCACGTTTGGAAAGCGCCATTTTGAGCGCCAGAAACACCTGCAGCGACTGACCTGCCTCCACTTTCGACACAACAAACGACACGACTGCCGGACTCTTCACGCTCATCACCACCCGCTTTTCTTGAATCCTACAAGAGCCTTCCGGCCTCTGCCTTCTTACACATGCAGGATGGACCCCACCACACCCTGTATTTTTTCTTTGCCGTGACAATCCGGCGCCATCTGGATCTCCACCTCAGCCGTCTTCCCCGTATCGGTATCCGCCGCGATCCGGCAGGTCAGACGCTCGCCCGCCAACGCGCGGTCAAAAAAGCTCGGCAACGGCTCATCGGGCATCAGCTCATCAAACGGGCGCCCCAGCACCTCTGCCTCACCCGCAAGGCCGAACATCGCAAGGAACGCGGGGTTCACGGCCAGAAACAGGCGGTCGTTGTTGCACACGAAACAGGCGCTTTGCGAATTGTCAAACGCGTTGGCCCTGCTGCGCAACGCCCGCCACTGTTTGCGCCGGCGCTCGGTGTCGCGCACGGTGAACACCAGATCGCCGCTATTGATCAGGTCAATCACACTGATCGTGACCTCGGCGGCAAACGCCGAACCGTCCCTGCGCTGGCATTTTGCATCCAGCATGATGTGCCTCGAATCGTCGAGGCCCTTGCGTATCCGCCCCACCATCTGCGCCGTCACCCCCGGGATGAGCATGGCAATGGGCTTATCCCACACGTCCTCCGGCTGGTACAGGAAGTACTCGGTCGCACGGGGATTGAGTTCGATCAGGTGACCGTTTGGATCCGTCACCAGCAACGCATCATACATACCCGCCATTAACTGTCGGTACAAAGACTTATGATTTTGCCGGGCACACATGGATGTCATA
>JALHET010000448.1 GCA_022839525.1 Lentisphaerota bacterium | reverse complement strand
CAGGAAAGCCCTGAAAGAAGCTGTCAGCGAGAAGGAAAAGCCGGTAATCATTATCGGGAAAACCATCATGGGGAAAGGACTTGTTGACAACGAAGGGAAGAGCTTCGAGAAAAAAATATCAACTCATGGAATGCCCGTGAGCCAGGCCGGCGCCTCATTCGAAAAGTCGCTTGCCGGGCTGGGTGGCAATCCCGACGATCACTTCATGATCTTTGATGAGGTTAAAGAACTTTACCGGAAGGTTCTTTCCGAAAAAAGAAAAGCAGCCGAGGAATGGATGAAGAAAAAGGAAAAATGGGCAACTGATAATCCTGAGCTGGAGAAAAAACTGAAAGCCGCGCAAACCAAGCTCCACTCGAAAGACGGCTCGGTCATGCTGCGCGAAGAGGTCACCTCCGAAGAGATCGCCGAGGCGGTCTCGCGCTGGGCCGGCATCCCGGTCACCCGGCTGCTCGAGGGCGAACGCGAAAAGCTCCTGCACCTGCCGGACGTGTTACACCGCCGTGTGGTCGGTCAGGACGAGGCGGTCGAAGCCGTATCGGACGCGGTATTGCGCTCCAGGGCGGGCATCAAAAACCGCCAGCGTCCGGTGGGCGCGTTCCTTTTCCTCGGCCCTACGGGCGTGGGCAAAACGGAACTCGCCAAGACACTCGCCGCCGAGCTGTTTGACTCTGAAGCCGCAATGGTGCGGATCGACATGTCCGAGTACATGGAGAAACACAACGTGTCGCGTCTGGTCGGCGCGCCCCCCGGCTACGTCGGCTACGAAGAGGGCGGGCAGCTCACCGAGGCCGTGCGCCGCAAACCCTACAGCGTGGTACTGCTCGACGAGATCGAGAAAGCGCACCCCGACGTCTTCAACATCCTCCTGCAGGTGCTCGACGACGGCCGCCTGACGGACAGCCACGGGCGCACCGTGAGCTTCCGCAACGCGGTGATCATCATGACCAGCAACCTCGGCTCCGAATTTATGGCGTCCGACCGGTCCGACGCGTCTGGCGTGTCCGACCTCTCGCCCAAAGTCCGCAAGCAGGTGCTGGATCTGCTCAAGACCAGTTTCCGTCCCGAGTTCCTGAACCGCCTGGACGAGGTGGTGCTCTTCAAACCGCTCGGCCACGCGCAAATCACGGCCATCGTGAAACTGCAGCTCGAGGATCTGAAATCCCGCCTGGCGGAACAGGAACTCGCGCTCGATGTGGACGACAAGGCCGCAGCGTGGCTGGCCGACAAAGGGTTTGACCCCGTGTACGGCGCGCGCCCGGTCAAACGCGCCATCCAGCGCGAGCTGGAGACGCCCATCGCGCGCAAGATCGTGGCCGGCGCGTACGCGCCCGGCGCGACCGTGCGCGTCACCGTCTCCGGCGACGCGCTCAAGCTGGCATGAACCGCGCCCCCTCCGGTTCCGGGCGATTTCGATTGATAACCCCGGTTCACTGGGGTACTGTATCGTCATTAAGCTATTGGAATGGAGTGCGGTTCGCTGCGTTGAACCCGTTGGCAGCGCAAGTGTTTTGTCTGTAAATTCGTCAGGCGGGTCATACCGGCATGCCCCCCATGCTGAGATAGATTTTCCCGGTCTCCCATTCCTCGCTGGT
>JALHET010000069.1 GCA_022839525.1 Lentisphaerota bacterium | reverse complement strand
TGCAGAACACGCGGGCGGTTTGCTATGATGCCGCCGTTTTCCGCCCCTGTAGCTCAGTTGGATAGAGCAACGGATTTCTAATCCGTGGGTCGCAGGTTCAAGTCCTGCCAGGGGCGCCATTTAAAACTTAAATAAACCCCATTAAAATAAGGTTTTTTACATAAAACAGAATTCACTGTCCTAAATGCCCGGATTTTTCATAACCCTTATAAACCCCTATTAGAAACTAAAAGAGGATCGTGGCGACATCCAACTCCGCCGCCGCGATCACAACCACGCGGGCTGGAACCCGCACACCATGTCCAAAACCGTTTCCCTGTCCAGTCTCTTCCTCATGCTTTCCTCCCATTACACTCCAAACAATAACATAGACCCGGAGGCCGCTTCAAACCGGTATCCAGAGTACATATGAAACACGGGCAAGATACCCGTGCTACGCGTAGCGCGGCTGCGCCTTCGCGTGAAAATCCAAAAAACCGTTGTGCCCGGTGTGTTTTCGTGTGCTAAAAATAGAGCAATGCATAAACCTTCATGAAACCGTACGAACCCTTTTTTCTACATGGTCACGATCACCACGCACCAGCGTCGACCGTGGTTCGGCGTCTGCGAGAACAACGCCTGCACACTCAGCGCCGACGGCCTGCTGATCCGGGACCTCTGGTACCGCATCCCGCGCGATTATCCCCAGATCGAACTTTCCACGCTTTGTCTCATGCCTGGCCACCTGCACGGTATCGTGCGCGTCACCGAGCGTATGGAGAAACCCGCGCCGCTATTGCCTCAAGAAGGCGCATCCTGACTTGTTCCGCACCGTGACCGGTCTGCGGAACCTCCGCATTGCCGCCAGGTCAGAGTTGGGACGGCTACGGCAACCTCTTTCTCTTGGACTGCCCCGAGAAGCTGGCGCTCCGTGTCTCCCGCAAAGCCAGCGCAGGCGAGATCGCAGCCCTGCGCGAGAATACACTGACGGAGGCAGCGCAAGGTACGGTCATCGTCTCGCCCTTCATCTCGCCCGGCGAACGCGATATCGCCACCGCCATTCTCGCCGCGCCCGTCGGGGACGTCATCCTGCCGAAAGCCGATGGCTTCCCGCCGCTTTTCAAGCCGAACGGGTGCTACTTCGACCTGTGCGTCCAAGGCCGTCTTCTCATCTTGCCCCATTCTGCGGACTCCGCTCACGGCGGCGCAACACCCCTCACCCGAGAGACCTGCCTCGCGCTGAACGCCGCCTGCGCTCATATTGCGGAAACACTCACTGCGGAGGACATCCCATGACAAACTGCCCGACATTGAGACTAGCCCCCTCACGACACTGTTGCCCCAGCCTCAACCTTTCGCGCCCTGCCTGCGGCTCTCACGCACCCGACTGACGCGCAGCCGCCACCGCAACCGCGACGGCGATCTCTTCGTCAGGCGAGACAACGTGCGTCGTAGCGTTTGCGGCAGGTTTCTCCGGTTGATGCTCCCTGACTCTTGGCTGCCCGTCCGGCAGGATGTGGTTGAACCTGGGAATGATTTTCGCGCTCACCGTCAGCACCGTCACCAGCAGAAAGAGAAACAGGAAGACGATGCTTACACCGGCAACCATTAGGATCAAACCTTGCAGCAACATACCGTTCTCCTCTCTCACAGATAGGGAATCAAGACGCGGACTGCCAGCCAGGCGGCGGCGCTTCCCGACACGAGCAACAGGGCATACTTCCGCCAATCGGCCATCGTGGCGAGCGTGCCGCTTTCGCCGGTCTCGCCTTTGAAGTAGCGGATGTCAACGTACCGGACGGCGACAAGGGACGCCAGCGTCAAAAAATATCCGGCATCCTGAAGACAGGGGAATCCCGGACGGTTCAGGATGAGCCAGACCAGCAACATGGCCAAAACGGCATTCCCCAAAAACATCCAGTAGAGACGTGTGAGGCAACCGGCCCCACTGCTATATTCCGCGTTTGATTGGTCTTGCATGACGCACCATCCATTTTGTTTGCGCCAAAAGCGCAGTCACATGGATGGCGGCCCGACCATCTCGTTGCCTGCAAGGGCTCTCTGCCCCCACACCCGGAATACAAGAACGCAACAAACCGTTGCGATAGAATGCACATTAGCAGATTGACCGCCCCTCCCGCAAGTGTACTTTTAAAATTTAACGCGGAATCGACGACCAAGGTTCCCCGCGCTTGAACACTCGCACCGGACATGCTAACCTTTGTCTCAATCAAAACGGTATATGCTTTCCTCACTTTCTATCCGCCCACACCCGCCGTTAACGCCACACCAGAACAAAAGCGGATTACGTACGCCGAACGGTCATGTCAAGTAAAGTCACAGATCATGTCCTTGAAGAAATCCGGGCGCGGGTCGACATCGTTGAACTGATCGGCGCACGCGTGCCGCTTAAAAAAACAGGCGGTTCTTTCAAAGGGTGCTGCCCTTTTCATCACGAGAAAACCCCCTCCTTCAACGTCAACCCCATCAAACAGTTCTACCACTGCTTCGGGTGCGGTGAGAGCGGCGACGTTTTCACCTTTCTGATGAAACAGGACGGACTCACCTTTATGGACGCCGTCCGGACCCTGGCCGAACGTGTGGGTGTGGTGATCAAGGAAGACGTGGACTACAACGCGCAGAACCGCAACCTGCTCTACGCCATCCACACCGAACTCGCGGCCTTCTATCAGCGCTGCCTCAAACAGACGTCGGAGGCCGAACCAGCACGCCGTTACCTGCTGAACCGCAAACTTCCGGACGAGATCGTCGAACATTTCGGAATCGGCTATGCACCCACCCGCCCTCATGACGCACTCCTGCAGTGGGCGAAAAAGCACGGTTACACCCCCGATCAGCTTGTGTCAGCCGGCCTGTTCTCTCCGCCTAAACGCGCAGACCGCCCCAACGACTTTTTTGACCGGTTCCGCGGGCGCCTGATGTTCCCGATCTGTGACCGCCAAGGCCGCGTCGTGGCCTTCAGCGGACGCATCCTCGATGCCAAATCGCACCCGGCCAAATATGTCAACAGCCCCGAAACCGAAATCTTCACCAAAAGCCGGACCCTCTTTGCGCTTGACAAGGCCGCCGCCAAAATCGTCAAGCACCCGCGCCGCGAAGCCATCATCTGTGAAGGCCAGATCGATGTGATCCGTTGCCACGCCTCCGGATTCGAAACGGCTGTGGCCTCTCAAGGCACGGCCTTCACGAAAGAACACGTCCGTCTGCTCAAGCGGTATGCCGACAGCGTCGTGCTGGTTTTCGACGGCGACGCCGCAGGACGCAAAGCAGCCCTGCGCACCGGCGCACTTTTTCTTGAAGAAGAGGTGCCCGTGCGCGTAACCGTTCTGCCGGTTGGCGACGACCCCGATTCACTTCTGCGCGACAAAGGTGCCACCGTTTTCCGTGAACTGCTCGAGAATGCGCCGTCCATCACGGCCTTCCAAGTGGATACCCTGCGCCAGGCGGAAACGCAAACCAGCTCCATCGATGCGGTCAACCGCATCACACGCGGCGTGCTCGACATGCTGGCCGCCTGTCCCAGTGCGGTGTTGCGCACCCACCTGCTCCAAGAGGCCGCAACCTTGCTGCACCTGCCGTACACCGCGCTCGAAGATGATTTGGAAAAACACCGTAAAACGTTGAGTCAGCGTGCCGCCTATGCCGAATCGTTCAGGTCAGACACCACAGCCCCCGCCGGAAGCGATGAACATCCCCCACTCACGGATGACGATTCCGGCAACGCAGCACTGGACGAACCCGCCCCTGAACCACCCTCGCGCACCGAATACGTGCTGTGCGAATTCCTGATCGAGCACGAACATGACGCGGAGGTGCTGGCTTTGGTGGAGCGTTACCTGCCCCCCGACATCCTGCCACACCCGTTTGCGCGGACTCTGGTGGAAACACTGCTCGAACAGTACCACACCGGCGAAGACCGCCTGGCCCAACTCTACGCAAGGATTGAGACGGTGTGGAAACCGCTTTTTGACACACTCCTCGCCCACAAGCAGAAGATGCTCAGTGCCCACGAAATGACAAAAGACGATGCGGTGAAAGACCTGATCACCGCGATCTGGGTGATGCGATTCAAACACGAGCGCGGACGCTTGAGCGCGACCTCCTCGCCTGAAAATGACCGCCAGAGGTTGCAGCTCTCCTGCCTCATCAAAAGTTTGGAAAGCCAGCCGTGGGCAAAAGCATGCACGCTCATGACCACAGCCACCTCGACGGCCATCACGCCTGAGGCGCAACCGGATGGTCTGCCGATTTCTGTTCTGGAGGAGGATGCGAAGGTGGCTGAACCTTCCGGACATGCAAAGGATACCGCATTCTCAAGTTCTGATCCAGAAGAATTTCCACCCAGTGAGTACCCGCCTGATGAAATGGAAGATTGATGAAAACCTCCACCGTCGTGGCGATCTGCTGATCGTTTGAAAGCCGGATCGGCACCGGCTTCCCCTCGCCCACCACCGTCACCCCGTCAGGCGCGATAATGCGTGATTTCTGGGTAAACTCGCCTTCGCCCGCACACCAGCGGTTCATGAGGCAAATCCGCGGGCATACCGGCTGGTTGACTGCCTGTACCAACCCGTCGAAAATACCGATCAGCATGAACTTGCCGTTCCGCTCCTGCCTCACGTCGTCGCACATCACACTCGCCTGTAAATCCGGTATCATCTGAACGTCCTCCCCGGTCAACCGCTACGGATGACCTCTTCAACCTGTGCGATAGCCTGCAGATTTTTTCCTGCGCCCAGGGCTTCGTAATAAACAAGCAAACACGGCTCCGCCAAGGGCGGAGCTGTGCGGAAAACAGACACTGGGCAGATCTCAGAAGCCCATACGGGGCTTGACGCTCTCCTTACGGATCTCCTGCTCGTCCGCCCAAACCAGTTCGCCCGAACGCAGATCTTTGAGAACCATCGAGAACTTATAGTACTGATCCACGGTGCGGCCGACCTGATTCTTGATCTCGGTCAGCGCGCCGGTCAGATACATCTGCGCCGCACTCTGCTGACCCGGCCTGATCGCTTTCCTTTGATCGGTCAGGCCGAGATTCGCCTGCGCGTCCATGAACTCGACATCCGTGCCAGAGGTTGACTTGTCGACAAAGCGGAAGAGCCCGGAACGCAGCAACTGCATGCGCAGCGAATCCGTGATGCTTACCATATCCACATGCTGCGTGGTGCGGTTCTTCAGCGGCTCCACGTCAAGCACCGGACGGGTTCCGCCCACAGCCTCGCGGACGCCCGGCGCGCTCACCAGCGATTCCGCCATTTTTTCCACCGTGCGCCGCACATCCTGCGGCTCCAGCTTGGAGGTGATCGGCGCGCGATCCAGCGCCACTTCGCGTACCGCCGGCGTCGTCGCGCACCCCGTTATCATCATGGCCGCCATGGCCACACCCGTCATCGCAAACCGTTTACCATTCATGTTTCAGCCTCGCTTTCTTTCCTGTTGTTAATCCGCCGCTTCCAAGTCGCGGACGCGCAGTTTCGATGTCACCCCCGCCGCAGAGTTGGCCACGCCCGTGACTGTGACCGAATCGCGCCCCTCCAGAATCAGGGTCCGGTACGTCTTCGTGTCGGGGTCAAGCTCCATGCCATTGGAATCGAACCATGAAATCCGGTAGTGCAGACGCAACCGGCGGTGCCGCGTGGAAGCCAGCGTGATGTGAACGCGCTTCAACCCGTTCACTTCGTCGTAATTGACCTTATGCACTTGGACTTGCCCTTTCAGCCGCGTACTGTCCTCCAGCACCAGCGTGCTACCCGTCTGGTGATCCGTCGTCACAACCGTACCGGCCGTTTCGACGCATCCGGTCAGCGCAGTCAAGCCGGCCGCCAGCGCGACCGCTCCAAGCAACCCGTTTATCCGTTTCATCGTTCTCTCCTTTGTTGTCCTTCGTTTCGCGATCCGGGGTTTTCCCCGGTCTGTGAATACTGCGCCGCCTTGTCAGGGCTGCCTCGCCCCCAGAGTCCGCGGTCCGCCCGGCAGAGTCACCGGCGGATACCCCGCCAGCATACTGCCGCAGACCTGAAACGTGGTCGGCGCGCCTTTCCCGTCCAATGAGGCCGTCGCAACGCGCGCGTTCCCTCCAATATCCGCGATCCAAACGATACGCGTTTCACCTTCCGCCACATCGACAGGCACCCGCGTAACAAAACCCGTGACCTGATTGCGCAACTCGAACGTATGGGCACCGGGCTCCACACCGCCCCGGTAAAGCTGAACCGCCATCGGCAAGGTGTACCAGGCGCGGGTGTCAGCGCGCGTCAGGAGGGTTTTCCCCGCGTTCATCAAAATAACCGCCACTTTGGCATAATCATTTCCCGAAGCGTTAACCGCCGCCTGCGCGGCGATCTGCGTCGCCACACGGGTCACATTCCGCACCACGATTCCCGGTATTTTCTCCTTTAAGTCGCGGTACGCGAGCGACTGAACCGAGAGCGCCAACGCACTCATTCCGACTGTTTGGTCTTTTTCGCGCAACTCAAGCGCCATTGGAATATAGGCAGGCGCCTGATAGAGCGGAAAATCCACCGAGGTCAATGTGTTGACGCCCGGAACCGGAATCGGGATCTTCACCGACTGCCGCTGCGGGACAAACGCCTCTTCAACAAGCAGGATGATCTCGGTCTTGCTGCGCCCAAGGGTCTTCGGATCAACGCCCGCCTGCTGAGAGAGCTGCTTGAACAGTTCGGTGTCCTGTGTTCGGAGCATACGCAGGAAATCTTTCTGCACGTACGGGTTGCCCGGAGACAGCTCCCAGGCCTTGCGGAACGCGACCGCCGCGTTGCCTGTATCCGCTTGCGCTTCCAACAGCACCCCGCTCAGATACCAAGCCAACCCGTTCTCAAACGAACTGCGCGTCATCTCCAATACCGGCGCCATGTCCTGCATCCGCGCGTCCACCGCCCCCAGAGAGTTGGTCTGCGTCGCCTCAGCCGTGACCCGCGCTTCCTGAACCTCCTTACCGTATTTTTCCGCAATCGCGTCCTGCGCGAAAACGACCCTCCGCGCCTCGACCGAGGCCGCGTCCGGATTGCCCAGAAACAGGTGGTTCAGCATCTGATATTGCAACGCCTGCACAAACTCGTAGGCCGGAACCTCATACCTGCGCGTCCGGTCATCCGTGATCGTCCCCGCCATCACGTTCGCGCCCACACTGCCGAGTTTAACCACCGGACCGGTCTCGGTCTCTTCGATGACCGAATCGATCAACGGAGCGAAATTGGTCGAACTGCCCAGAAAGTCGCCCGACAGCATGCGCACCCGCCCAGTTTCGAGGAAACCGAGCGGTTTGCTGTAAACGCTGTGCTTGAGTTTCTCGGACCAGCCCAGTGCAGCCGGATCGTTTCCCGCCCGCAGGTTAGCCACGGCCTTGTCCGCACTGACATTGGGCGAGACGCACCCAGCGGCCAGAAACAAACCCAAACACGTGCTCCACACCCAACCTGAAAAACCTGTGTGCGAACGTTTAGTCATGAAATTTCCGAGGTTCACCGGATTATCGTCCAGCAAAAGGGCAAGGGACACCTTCAGTCAATCACCCCCGCCCATTACCGGATCGTGTTCTGCTGTAGGTTGATCTCACTGCCCTTGTTTCCCACATCACGCCAGGCCGCCGTGTCAAAGTTGATCTTAACGCCTTTTCGCATCACTGCTTCGGCATAGCCGATGGCGACCGCCGCGCGGAACCCCTCCAGCGAGCGGTACCGCTGCAAGCCCGCATCCGACAACTCCAGCGCCACGCGGAACGTCGCCCCCGGCTGGATGTTCACGGTCTGCTGCCACGGCCGCATCCACTGACGCGAGACGCGCAACTGGTGCAGGCCGGGCGTGGCCTTGAACGTGCCCGGCGAGGAACCCACGGTCGCACCGTCCAACTCCACGGTCACCCCGCCGACCAACCGCCGCATCTCGTCGAGCAACTCGTTCGGCGCGCGCACGCCGGACTCCAGACCCTGAATCAACTCGTCCACCGTGGAAGAGACGCTGAACTCGACCAGCGCAGTGTCGACCGGCGCGGCGCGGCGCCAAGTGGCCACCTTCCCGGCGATCTCCTCGCCCGTGGCGGTCGACCACTGGTCAAAGAGGTCCTGATAATAATTCATCGCGTCCCCGCCGTCCGTGTACTGTCCGGGCACCGGCAGCTTGTTGGTCCAGTTGGAACCGTAAACGGATGAGCCGTTGGCGGCCTCGTTCACCTTGGTGGTCATGCGCAGCGTGTAGACCGTGACCGCCTTGTCGCCTGCCATGCGGGCGGTGTGGCTGGCTCCGATGATCGACACCAGCATGACGTACTCGCACCCCAACATCTGCGCCACGCGCACAGTGGAGCCGCCGGTGAAAATGCCGTCGACCAAACCCGCGCGCTCCTCGGCGGTCGTGATCTTGAAGCGGTTGAAGCCGTCCGCGATCTCGGCCTTATCCAAGACGATCAGTCCGGCACCGGCCAACTCCGCAGAAATGCGGTCGCGCACGCCATCGACCTGATCATCCATTCCGGGCGTCCGGGTCTGGTTCTTGACAAAAATCGCGATTTTGGGTGTGTGGGGTTGAGGGCGTGGAGCCAACACCGCACGTTGAACCACATCCGCTTCCACTGACACCACATCCATTCCCGGATTAGCGGCCTGAACCTTGGCCTTGAACTTCTGGAGTTCCGCAGACGACTGCGGATCCAGCTTTTGAGCCTCCGTGACAACCTGAGCGTTTAATCCGAACGCAAGCAGTCCTGTAAGCACAGCCAGCAT
>JALHET010000447.1 GCA_022839525.1 Lentisphaerota bacterium | reverse complement strand
CGGGGTGAAGGCGAAGGCGGGGCGTTTCTGCATTGACGCATGGAACGGCAAGTACGGTCAACATGCGGACTTCATCGAAGAGGCGGCGACAAAATACGGACTGAAAGACGATCTGCTCTTCTATTCCCACAACTGGCAGCGCTGGGGGTATGATTATAGGCTTCCTGATGTCTGGCCGCCGAATTCCCGCTTTGGAACGAAAGCGGAGATGTACCGTTGCCTGAAGGCGGCAGAAAAATACGGATGGGGGTTTGGACTCCACCTGAACGTCAGCGATTTTTATGACGACTCCACGGTGTTCACGCTCGATAACGTCGCCAAGGACGCGAACGGCAAACCGCAGAAGGCGTGGTACAATGCATTCATGAAGGCGCAGAGTTACCGGATGCTGCCGGATTACGCGCCGGTCTCGATACGAAGCGTGATGGAGGAGATGAATGACGACGGGTTCAAGCCGGATACGATGTTCGTGGATGTGATTGGAAGTTTTCCGGCCCGGCCTTACTGGGATAAGAACGGGAAACGCCATCCGTCCTCCACCGCAGTGAAACACCTCTGCGAAGTTTTCGATATTATCCGGGACAAGCAGACGGAGGCCACCGGAAGGCAGGCATACACGTCCTCCGAAGCTGCGGCGGACTTCATGGTCGGCCACCTCGACGGCGGCGACTGCCAATTCATGGTGCTCGGGACGAAATCCGGCGAATACCGCTGGATGCGAATCGCCGAAGCGGAAAAGATCGTGAAGGTGCCGTGGTTCGATGCCGTGTGGCACAGCCGCTTCTCTCTGCACGGGGCGGGGTATTCGATCCGCTTTGAAGGCGGCCGCGGCGAGGACTGCCACGGCATCGACTCCGATGATTACCTCAGCGTGGAGTTGATGACGGGACACGCGCTCATGACGGACGCGTATTCCCGGGACGTCAAGGACGTCCTGTCGCAGACCGTGCGCGATTTCGACACGCCCCGCGTGATGCGGCAGGTGGTCCGCTGCTACTGGCTCGCGCAACACATCATACGCGAGATCGCATTGGACGACATCGCGTCGGTTGAATTCGCGGGTGGAGATCCCGAACGGCAGATCATCGTTTGGAAGGGCGGCATGCGCATCTGCGTGAACCGCGGCAAGGAAGATTGGCGCGTGGATGGCGTCGTTCTTCCGCAGTACGGATTCCTCGCGAGAAGCGGAAAGACGGGCGCGGAGGCGATGATCGCGCGCTTCGGCAAGGATGTCGCCGAGTGTTCCTCGTACCGCGACGGGAAGAAGCTCATCCGTTACGTCAACCCGCGTTCCTACGGCACGGCAAAGCTTCTTCCGTACACGCCGAAGGCAGATGTCTCGTTCACCACCGAGGGGAAAATATCCGTCGCCATCGCCTTCGAACCCTACACGCCGCACGCCTCCCACGCCACGCAAGGCCCTTATACACTCTCCCTTTGGCTGGTGCGTCCGAAGACCACCGAGAACAACAACACACTGCCGGACCACCTGCTCGGCGCGTTCGATTCGACCTTGAACGCTCAACCATCGACGTTCGACTTCCAACTTCCGCCGAAGGCGAACGGCAATTACGACGTTCTCGTTTCGGTGAAACC
>JALHET010000446.1 GCA_022839525.1 Lentisphaerota bacterium | reverse complement strand
GGTCTTTTCCTCATGCGTTGTCCTTGCCGGTTCAATCACTCCAGCCAATCACCGGGATAAACATACTCCTTTTTCCGGGAGGTTCGCAACCGTTTTTTTAACCGCTTGGCACGGGCGCGGTTTTTCGGCTACGGTTTGGACGAAAGAACCTCGATCAGGCGGGGGAGCAGGTCGAAGCGGTCCAGCCGGACGCCGAGCGCGCCGCCGCCGGGGTGGGGTTCCACGTAACGGTGGGCGGGCTCCAGCCCGAAACGCGCATAGAACGCTTGATCCAAAAAGCGTTTAACCTGTTCCGGCTTCACCCGCCGCTTGTCCAGGTGAAGCTGAAAGAAGTCGCCCTGGCCGGCTGCGTTTACCCGTACCGCCACGGCTTCGGGGCCGAAGGCGCGCTTGAGCATGGCTTCGGCAAAGTCCAGGAGGGCCAGGCCGCGGAAGAAACTGCCGCCTCGGATCTCGTGCAGCGGTTTCAGCGGCAAGGCCGACAACGAAGCGTCGTCCAGATCGCGGTTGTAGTCGAACGGCACGGCGCGCACCCTCCGCAGCCACCCCTCCAGCCTCTCGGGGCCGGAAAGGCCGCGCTCCCACTCCGCCTCGCGGAGGAGCGCGTCGGCGCCGGGAAGGTTCTCGGGGGCGATCTCGAAACAACAGTCTCCGCGCTGCGAGCGGGAGATGTGCCCGATCCACCTGTCCGGTTCGCGAATCAGGCGGAAACAGCGTGCCACCTCAACAAACAAATAAGCGACGATGGCCCGGAGCGGAACGCCCTGTTCTTCCGCGACCGAGCCGTCGGGACAGCCGCGCCGCAGCGTGGGTTCGCGCCAGCCGGAAAAGAGCGCGTCAACGGGTGCGGCTTCCTGTCCCACGGCGCCCCCGCTGTTCTCTCTCCCGTAAGCCACGAGTATCCGGGAGCGCAGGTCTTGACGCGGGATCAAGAGCGGTATGCACCGGAGCGTCGCATAGACACGGGTCAGGGCGGCCGGGCCAAGGAGGCCATCGCGGAGCAAGTCTTCCTCCATGAACATGAAAAAATCCTGGTCGTCGGGGAGTCCGCACAGGAGCGCGGCCAACTCCGCCGCCTTGCCGGTCAGCTTCCGGATTTCGGGCGGGGTTGGAGCGGCGGAATCCGGGCTGGCGGCGTACATGCCGGCCGACCATCTCCAGGCTTCGCGGTCGCGGTCCACCGTGTAGGGAAACAGGAAATGGATGTGTTCCGTCGGAACGGGGAAGATGCCGAGGGTGCGGTAATTGTCCCGGGGGTTGGAGGAAATCAATGCGCCTTGACCGTGCTTGCCCTTCTGTTCGGTGGCCTGGTCCAGAGAACCGGCCCGCACGCCGGTGCCGTATTCCGCTTGGCAGGCCAGATGCACAAGGGTGTCTTCGGGGATGCCGAACCCATACAGGACATTGAGCGCGTTCTTGATGGCAACGGTCAGTGCGGAGGAACTTGAGAAGCCACCTTGCGGAATCGCGCCGGTGGAAAGAACCCGCAGCCCCCGGAAGCCGTCCCGCCCCAGATGGTGCCGGATCCGTTCCCCGGTCGGCCCGTCGCGCAGGGTCCGGAGAGAGGCGATCGCGTTGCAGATAAGGGAGAGCGGACGCC
>JALHET010000445.1 GCA_022839525.1 Lentisphaerota bacterium | reverse complement strand
ACTTGGGGAGAAGCACCTTGTCGCCGACCTTGACATCAAACGGAATCTCTTTACCGTCATCGTCCCGTTTCTTCCCGATGGCGATCACTTTGCCCTCCATCGGCTTCTCTTTGGCGGAATCGGGAATGATGATACCGCCCTTGTTGACTTCCTTCACGTCAAGCGGCTCGACCAACACACGGTCGCCGAGCGGACGAATTTTCGTCATGTCTTTTCTCCTTTTTGGTTTAAGTTCGGGGGGGCAGACAAACCCGCCCCTATGAAGGTTGAGTGAAAATCAGCTTTTCTTGTTGTCATCCATCATGGTGTAATCGGCATCGATCACCCCGTCGTCGCCCGGCTGCTTCGCCGATGAGGCGGAGGAGTCTTCCGTTGCCGTACCACCCGCAGTGCCATCAAAG
This sequence comes from Lentisphaerota bacterium, assembly GCA_022839525.1. Next base: position 1,201 of record JALHET010000445.1, on the reverse strand, counting down.
CCCGCTTCGCCACCGCCGCCGGGCTGGCCGCCCGGTTGCTGCGCGTACAGTCCTTCGGTCACGGCGGACATCGCCTGATTGAGTGCCTCCTGTTTGGCCTTGATCTGCTCGACCGACCCGCCTTTCAGCGCCTCCTTGAGTTCCTCCACCGCCTTCTCGACCGGAGTCTTTTTCTCGGCCGGAATCTTTTCGGCGTTCTCCTTCAACAGCTTCTCGACCTGATAGCAAAGGTTTTCGGCCTGGTTGCGCGTCTCGACCTCCTCGCGCCGCTTGGCGTCTTCGGCCGCGTGCAACTCGGCGTCCCTACACATGCGATCGATCTCCTCCTTGGAGAGTCCACTGGAAGCCGTGATGGTGATCTTCTGCTCTTTGCCGGTACCCAGATCCTTGGCGCTGACATTCAGGATGCCGTTGGCGTCAATATCGAAGGTTACCTCGATCTGCGGACGTCCGCGCGGCGCGGGGGGGATGCCGTCCAGATGGAATTTGCCGATGGTCTTGTTGTCGCCCGCCATCTTGCGCTCGCCCTGGAGCACATGGATCTCGACCGACGGCTGGTTGTCCGCAGCCGTGCTGAAGATCTCGCTCTTCTTTGTCGGGATGGTCGTGTTGCGCTCGATGAGCGGCGTCATCACACCACCGAGCGTCTCGATGCCGAGCGTCAGCGGGGTCACGTCCAGCAACAGCACGTCCTTGACCTCGCCCTTGAGGATGCCGCCCTGAATCGCCGCGCCAACCGCCACCACCTCGTCGGGGTTGACGCCCTTGTGCGGCTCTTTGCCGAACAGCTCCTTGGCCTTCTCCTGCAACTTGGGCATGCGCGTCTGACCGCCGACCAGCACGACCTCGTCGACCGCGCTGAGCCCGGCATCGCGCATGCACTTGCGGCAAGGCTCTGCGGTACGCTCGATCAACGCGTCGGTAAGCTGCTCCAGCTTGGCGCGGCTCAGGGTCACCGTCATATGCTTGGGCCCGGTAGAGTCGGCCGTGATGAACGGCAAGTTGATTTCTGAGCTGGCGGACGAAGAGAGTTCGCACTTGGCCTTTTCTGTCGCCTCTTTCAGACGCTGCAAGGCCATCATGTCCTTGGAGAGGTCGATCCCGTTCTCCTTGCGGAACTCTTCGATCAGCCAGTTCATCACCGCCTGGTCGAGATCGTCGCCGCCGAGATGGGTATCGCCGTTGGTGGCCTTCACCTCGA
>JALHET010000444.1 GCA_022839525.1 Lentisphaerota bacterium | reverse complement strand
CACCTTCCGCACTTTCTGCTCCGCCCACTCCGGCCGCACCCATCGCACCTTCCACTCTGGGCACGCACTCTCCGGCGCCGTGCGGGGTCTGGGCGTAGTTCGACAGCATTTCAGGCTTGCTCCATGTGCGCCCGTCATCGCGCGAACGGATGAGAAGGTTGCCGAACCATTGCTTGATCGTTTCCGGCGCGAGTTTGGAGAGGTGGCGCGGCCAGTCGGGGTGTCCCTTCATGTATCGCGACCAGCACATGGAGGTAAACCACGTCACGATGATTTCCCCGTCCGGCATCTGGACAATGCCCGCGTCGCGGTCATCCAGCGGGGTATTCGCGATCGTCACGGGCTCACTCCAGGTTTCGCCCGCATCCGAGGAGCGCACCATCTGGACTTTGCCCCAGGGGCAGATGTGTCCGTCGCGGTCGCCGGAGAATACCGCGAGAAGGTCGCCGTTCTGGAGTCGGCAGATCGTCGGCCAGCCGATGTAGCACCCCTCCTGCTTGCAGATGGTCTTCGACCACTTGATCTCCGCGCGCGGCTGGATGCGCGGCGCTTCACGGAGCGGCGGCTTGGGGCCGCCCGGCGGTAACGTGACTTCCGAAAGCGCTTCAAGCTTCAGGTATGGCAGTGAACCGAAAAACACGTAGCCGCCCATCGACCCGATTTTGAGCGGCATTGATTTTTTTGCGAACTCCAGCGTGCCTTCATGGTAGAAACTTCCCGTTTCCTTCCCGTCGATGAAGACGCGCACGGCGCTCTTCGTCACGTAAAGTTCCAGCAGATACTCTCGGTTGGATTCGAGTTTCATCGGGTGTATGTAGTACTGCGGCTCGACGCCGAGGATGTCGATGAGCAGGTGGCCATCGAAGCGGACCATCACGCAATAGCCGTCATGGAAGTCGACGCCACGACAAAACAGATTTCCGAAACGTGAGCGGCGGTCGATCTTGCTGAGGTCGCAGGAAAAACGCACCGTCGCCTTGAAGCCGTCCGGGAAGGCGAGCGCCGGATCAGGCGGCAAGCGGCAGGCAGGGTCCTTGCCTTCCGGGAAGGTCCATTCGGCGGCGCCCAGAGCGATACCGCACAGGGCCATGAAAGCGAAGATACAGTTTCTCATATTTAAGTCTCCTTCACGGTTGGCGTGTAGGCGTAGTTTTTCTCTACGATCCTCAAGCGGTCGAATGCGTCGAGGCGTTCGAACACCTCATCTGGAGAGAGTGGCGCGTAAGGCGCACGGCAGAATCCGCAGTCAATACCCACATGACGCATCAGGACTTTGAAGTTGGACCAATTGTCCCATTTGCCGGGCTCAAGGATCAGGTCCACAAGCCGGTTTGCCTCGTCCTGCCACTTCGCCGCCGCATCGAAGTCGTTCTCCGCCGCAAGCGCGCAGATCATCGCAAAGTGCCGGGGGATCATGTTGTAGTTGAGGCCGATGCCGCCCGCGAACACGTCGCCGAGCGCAAGCGCGCAGAGAAGCTGCTCGTCGCGGCCCGCGTAGAAGATCGTCTCCTTGTCGATGTTCCGCCGCATCTTTTGCACGCCGTAGTAATCACTGCCGGTGTATTTCATGCCCTTGACGTTCTTCAGGTCAAACAGGCGGAC
>JALHET010000443.1 GCA_022839525.1 Lentisphaerota bacterium | reverse complement strand
GTACGGGAAGCTCCGGCGGTTTCTGAACGATGACGGGACGGAGTTCGCGCCCGACTGGGGCACGGCCCTGTACCGCATGAGGCGGGAGCTGGACGGGGACGCCTTGCGTTACGACGCGCTGATTGATGCGTACAACGAGCGGGCTGCCCGCGCGTTGTGGCGGCGCAAGGCGCTGAAAGGGCAGGGCGTTTCCCGGTAGCTGTCGCGGCCGCGAAAGGAAGAGGGTGAAACGAAATGAGTGACGACGTGAGGCTTGAGCTTTTGCGGGATGCTATTGCCGAGAGCGGGTTGGACGGCCAGACCAAGGACGTTCTCGCGGACGATTTGCGGTACGCTCAGGAAATTAACGGGACGCAGGATCCCGCGCTTCGCGGAATCAAGCGGATCGTGATCTCCGGCATCCGGCGCGAGCTTCTGGCTCACGAGCGTACGGAGCGGGCTATCGAGTTGCATCAGTCTAAATGCGCTGTCGCTGAGGGTTTTTCCTCCGCGTCGAAGCCGGCCAAATGGATCGTGCTTTTGACGCCGTGGCGTTGGCCTGTCGCGTTGATGTGTTTTTCGCCGTTCGCGGGCGATTTGGTGGCAAAGGTTATCTCTGCGCTTAAGTGAGGAGGTGCGGCTATGAGGAAGATGGTACGGTTTGCGGCGGCGGTGTTGTTGTGTGCCGTCACGTCTGGCTGCGCAACGTACGTCACACGCATCAGCGACGGCCGTGAGGGTTACCCGCTTGCGGCGCAAGGGTGCTATGAAGCCGTGCGGGGCGACGCGTTTGTGTGGTGCATGTGTTGCGTGCCGGGGTCGGACAACCGTTGGTTTGCCGCCGACTACTCGGTTCCGTTTCAGTGTCTGGCGACCCCGGTTGTCACCGCTTGCGTTCTTCCAGACCTGCTGGTTTCTGCGGTGTTCGACACCGTTTTTTGCCCGTGGGACTGGTGGGCAAACCGGGAGGGGGTAACGCAATGAAATTGACGGGTACAGATACTTTGACTCGGCTGATGCCGATTCTCGACGCCGCGGCCGTTGAAGGCGGGAAATGCCAGTGCGCCGTGGATCTCCTACGTGTGCTGTGTGCGATGACGGAGACGGACGACTACGAAGAGATCCTTCGGCTGCAAGGCGCGGCCCGGTACATCGTCGATGAGGAAAAGAAGCTTTCCGGCACGGTGCCGGGTGAGTGACAAGTATCAATCGAGTATCAGTAACTGTCGAATTGATAGTTGCGGTGAAAAAGGAGGGTGGGTTATGGGAAGCTGGATCATCAGTCTTCTTCAGACTGACGCGGTTATTTCGTTGATCGTCGGCGCGTTTGTGACGTACCTCGTGCGTTGGCTCGTCACGACGAAGGGGCAGGACTTCAAGAAGTACGAGGGTTTCGCGATCACCGCGATCAAGGCGGCGGAAAAGGCCGTCCCTGACGACACGGACAACCGGGGTGCCCGGAAACTCGACTTCGCGCTGAAGATGTTTCTGCAGAAGTATGAGGCGGCGACCGGCGTCGTTCCGGACGCGGCTGTCCTGGCAAAGATCGAGTCGTGGATCGCGGTGATTCACAACGCGTTGGAAGAGTCTCGCGCCATCAAGGCGTAGGGCGAAGAATGGGGGTGA
>JALHET010000442.1 GCA_022839525.1 Lentisphaerota bacterium | reverse complement strand
TCGACCAAAGGCATGGAAAGAAAGAGTCCGCTGATTTGCTGGATGCCTTTGGCCTGGGCGTAGAACTCGGCCGCGTCCGGCGCATGGCGCCCGCAGCGAAGGCCGAAACCGGTGATGCGCTCATATCCCTCGTTCATGAGCGCGGCCATATTCGTGAGCATGCGATAGGTACACGTCTCCTCGTCGGGCTTGTCGCCGCGACAGTTGTAGAGGACGGTATGCCATTCGCCCTCCCAGTAGGGCTTGTGCTCCGCGCCATATCGGGCCTCGATCTCTCGGAAAAGCGTCATGTTGTATCCGCAATGGGTGTCGACGATGTCGAAATACCGATCCCCCCGGAGCTTCATGAGTTCTTCCCAGAATGGATAGTACCGCATGCCGACGCCCCCGCAGAGAACGACAATGTTCGTGTCGGCCGCCTTTGCCCCTTCGTAGCCGCTCTTGAGGAGTTCCACAAACTGTTGCGGCGATGATCCCTGCCAAAAGATGCTGTAGCCGGGCAGATGCGGCTCGTTCCAGATTTCGACGTATTGGGGCCGGTACCGTTCGCACATCGCCTTGATGAAATCATGATGCGGCACCATATCCTTCGGCGCGAACTGGCGGCGGCGGAGCGAATAACCGTCCTTGGCGTCCGGCGGCGCACTCGTCAGCCAGTCGGGCGTTCCGAAGGCATTGAGGATGAGGCGGTCCATGCCGTAGCCATGCGCCTTCATGATCGCCATTCCTGCGTCCATCTCTCGCCAGTCGTACTTGCCGCGTCCCTCCTTTTCGATCAGGTCCCAACGGTGGTAGTGGAACCGGATGAACGCATTCATGCCAAGGAGCGAGATGAGGTCGAAGGCGGACGGCGGGATGTCGTGCTTCACAATGGCGGACGGCGAGACGTTAAAGCCGAACATCGGCGGACACTCTTCGACCGTGCGCGGTTTCGTCGGCGAGACGCAGAAGTTTTGCCGCATTCGCGGAAAAACGGCTTCGCGGCGGCTCTTCGGATCGTTCGTGTAGCGGTCGTAATCCTTGGCGACCAGCGACTCGATGGCCGGCACGCGCTCTCCCGCGTCATCGACCCATTCAAAGGCAACCGAATAGAAACCGACCGGCGCGTCTTTCCAGACCCATCTGGCGTCCCGGGACTCGCTACGGTAGACCTCTCGGCCCTCATCATCGTAGACGATCCCGCAGAGCGTACTGAAGCCATCGGGTAGCTTCCCCGCGAAGGTCACAGCATCGCCGAGCGTGAACCAGTTCGCGGGGTTCGTCGCCCTCGGGGCTCTCCGGGATCGGCCTTTCTTGACCGACCCCCGAATCGACTTTTCGCTACGGGCGACCGCCTCGGTTGCGAGCTTCACAGGGTCGGTCGCTTCCGCAGCGAACGAGGCGAACACGATTGTGAACGCAAACGGCAACAGAAGGGGGCATTTCATCGGACCAAACTTTTTCCGCAGATTTTATCGGACGATAACGGCGAGGCCGCGTACACGATCAGCGTAGAGCTTGCCGTCGCTGCGGCGAACAACCCCGTAACCTTTTGCGAGTTCGCCATCAACATAAACGAGCCAACCGCGTAACAGCGCTTCATCAACGACCGAGCCGAATGCGATCGGC
>JALHET010000441.1 GCA_022839525.1 Lentisphaerota bacterium | reverse complement strand
GATAGCTCAGTGCGCGCCGATAGCTCAGTGCACGCCGGTGAATCCGGGATACGGAGCCGTCTTTTCCGTCTCGGAACGCAGTTTTTCGGGGTATTGCACGACGCATAGTTTTTTTATGCGCTGTGCACAGGACGCCGGCACAACCGGCGCGGGCAACACCGGTGCCGGCGGCGCTACTGATCCCGCCGCGGGCAACACCGGTGCCGGAAAACTTCCCCGCTATCCGCTTTCCGATCCCTACCGGACCGAACGGGCATGGCTTTCGGGCGACGAAACCGCACCCTTCCCGGAACGGCTCTATCCAGCCCAAAAAGACGGTGTTACCGCATGGAACGCCTACGGCCCGGAAAAAGAACGCTCGTTCCTGACCGGTTCCTTTTTCCCAAGCGCTCCGCTTTTGGCCGATGCACTTGCAGCAAACCAGTTCACCCGGGGCAAACCCCGCATTACCGCAACCGCGCTCGGAACGTTTGCACTGTGCCGGACAAAATGGCTGCTGGGAACCGTGCTCGGCATCCGGAAAGAAACAGCCGACGCGGAACTCCCGGACGAACGCAACCTGGGACTACTGTTCCACAGCGTCCTGAGCGAAACCTACGCGAAAATCAGACAGCGGGACCACATCTTCATGGCAGCTCACACAGACGAGTACAAAAAATGGGCCGCGGAACTGGCTGAAAATGCGACCGCAGACAATGCCGAATTCCGCGGACCGCTTGCGGCGCCGCTTCTTTCCGCGTTCTCGAGACGGGTAGCCGACGGTATAGCCGGACTTATCGACGCAGACGCGAAACTGCTCGACGGCTGGATTCCGGAGCTTCTTGAGCGCAAAGCGTCATTCGAATACGGAAACCTGTCTTTTTACGGCGTTATCGACCGCATATCGCGCCGCCCGTCCGACAACGAACTCGTACTGATCGACTACAAAAGCGGCCGGGTACCCGCAAAAAAAGACTGTCTTCCCGGCGAGGACGGCTCTCTGCGGGACTTCCAGATACCGATGTACCTCTTTCTTGCCGAACACGACCCGGAAAGCCCCTACGCGGGCGCGAAAATCGCCGGCGCCTGGTTCGGCAACCTGAAGGCTGCAAAATACGACATGATCGTCAATGACTCCGACACCATTCCCGTCGAAAGCCGCTCGAACAGCGTGCCCCGGAGCGAATTCGCCCCGGCCGAAGCAGCGTGTCTGGAAATGGCGCACACGTTCGCCGGCGCCGTCCGGTCGCTGGACTTCAGACGGCCGGAAACACTCCCCTGGAGCGAATGCGCTTCCTGCGACTTTCGGAAGATTTGCAGATACATCTATGCAGTGAGGCCCTGATGACACACTTCGACCAGCTCCTCGATACCCTTGACCCCGACCAGAAAAAAGCGGCGATCTCGACCGCAAACACCGTAATCGCGGCTGGAGCCGGCTCGGGAAAAACCCGCGTACTCGCAACACGGTACCTCAACCTGCTGATCAATCGAAAAATTCCCGTGGACGAAATCTACGCCCTGACCTTCACGCAAAAAGCCGCCTCCGAAATGAACGCCCGCATCTATGCAAGCCTCGCCTCCGTCTCCGATCCCGAAGCGCACGAAGCCCTGAACAGCTTCGACAAGG
>JALHET010000068.1 GCA_022839525.1 Lentisphaerota bacterium | reverse complement strand
CGCGGTCCGTGCGGAGTCGAGCTCTTCGCGCAGCACGCGCGTCTCGTCGAGCACCTTTTTCTCCGCCTGCCAGCGGGCGGTCATGGCGTCGGCCTGCGCCTTGAGGTCGGCGAGTTCTTTGCGCAGCTCATCGAGGCGCAGTTTGGAGGCGTTGTCCTTCTCTTTTTTTAGCGCGGTCTCTTCAATCTGCAGGCGCGTGACGCGCCGGGTGATCTCGTCAAGCTCGGCAGGCATGGAGTCCATCTCGGTGCGGATCGAGGCGCAGGCCTCGTCCAGCAGGTCAATGGCCTTGTCCGGCAGGAAACGGTCCTGCACATAGCGGTCGGAGAGCACGGCGGCAGAGACCAGCGCGGCGTCCTGGATGAGCACGTTGTGGTGGCGCTCGAACCTCTCCTTCAGTCCGCGCAGGATGGAGATGGTGTCCTCCACTGTGGGCGGGTCGACCTGCACGGGCTGGAAACGGCGCTCCAGCGCGGCGTCTTTCTCCATGTTTTTGCGGTACTCGTCGAGCGTGGTCGCGCCGATGCAGTGCAGCTCGCCGCGCGCGAGCATGGGCTTGAGCATGTTGCCCGCGTCGGTGGAGCCTTCGGTTTTGCCCGCGCCGACGATGGTGTGGATCTCGTCGATGAAGAGCAGGATGCGGCCTTCGGCGGCCTTGATTTCGTTGAGCACGGCTTTGAGGCGCTCCTCGAACTCGCCCCGGTATTTTGCGCCAGCCATCAGCGCGGTCATGTCGAGCGAGAAGATCGTGCGGTCTTTGAGCCCTTCGGGCACGTCGCCGCGCACGATGCGCTGGGCGAGACCCTCGACGATGGCGGTTTTGCCGACACCGGGCTCGCCGATGAGCACGGGGTTGTTTTTCGTCTTGCGCGAAAGGATGCGGATCACGTGGCGGATTTCCGTGTCGCGGCCGATCACGGGATCAAGCTTGCCGGTCTTGGCGAGCTCAACGAGATCGTTGCCGTACTTCTTAAGCGCCTCATATTGACCCTCGGGGTTGTCGGTGGTGATGCGCTGGTTGCCGCGCACATCTTTGAGCACATCGAGGAGCCTTTTGGTGTCCACGCCGGCTTCGGCGAGCAGACGGCCGCAGGCGGTGCGCTTGCCCAAGTCGGTCATGGCCAGCAGCAGGTGCTCGACGGAAAGGTACTCGTCCTTCAGGCGCTTGGCGTAGTCCCCCGCCTTAACGATCAGCTCGTTGAGCGCTTGGGTGACGTAGATCTTGCCTTCCTCGGCCGCGCCCGAGACTCTGGGTTTGCGCTCCAGCTCCTCTTCCACGCGGGCACGCAACTGCGGGACCGCCACACCGATCCGTTGCAGCAGCGACACGGCAAGGCCATCCCGCATGTCGAGCAGGGCGGCAAGCAGATGCTCGGTGTCGAGCTGCTGGTGCGAGAAGCGGGTTGCGGTCTCGCGGGCCTGTTGCAACACGGCCTGCGCCTTCTGGGTCCATTTGTTCAAATCTGTCATGGCGGTGCTCCTTGTTTTTAAATGGCTTCAGTTCTGGCCGAAGGGTCAAAGCTCAGCCAGATCTCGAAATCCTGTTATTTCTAGCACTCCTTGTGCCAGACCGGTTAATTTTATAACTGACTCGTGGTGAACATGATAGATATGTTTTTTCGCGAGTGTTATGTGTGTCATAATTTCCCACAAGGCCGGAGGTGTGTCAAAGATGCCCCAGGCAGTGATTGTGGGGGGACTGGATTTTCGCATCAGCGGCTTGATCCGATGCGCGGTAAAAGCGGAAGTGGTTAGGGGAAAACGTTCTGGAAGACCCGCCATCTTTTCCGCAAAACCGCTTGTCGATGCGCATGAACTGGGTTACATTACCGACATGATTGGCGTTCGTGCCCTGCGATCCTAACCGGACGAGGTGTTGTCCGTTTTCCCCGCTATCCCATGACTGCAGCCTCTCATCATTCTAGCCTTCATGCTGCTCTGGTTGCCTGCGTTCTGCTGTCGCTTGCGCCAGGGTGCTGCTATCACGCGGTGAAGCCTTTGCCCACCGGGCTGTCTTACCGCAGCGAACTTCTGCCTGCCGCAGATGTGCGCTTTCTGAGTGACCAGACGAGCGTCGATGCTGCGGGCGTGCGCGTGATCGACCAGCATATCTTCGACGAGGTCTTCGCGATGATCGCCAAGGCCGAGCGCGTGGCGGTGGTGGACATGTTTCTCTTCAACGAGTTCCTCGGCACCGGCCCCGCGCCGCACCGGCGCTTGTGCGAAGAGCTGACCGCTGCCCTGATTGCCCGCAAGCGCGCGGTGCCCGGTCTGCACGCCGTGCTCATCACCGATCCGGTGAACACGGTGTACGGCGGCAGGGAGGCTCCCCACTTGAAACGCCTGCAGGAGGCCGGTGTTGAGGTGGTGATCACGCGCCTCAGCCGACTGCGCGACAGCAACACGCCGTGGTCGAGCGTATGGCGGCTGTGCTTCTGGCCGTGGGGCAACGACGCCGGGGGCGGCTGGATGGCGAGTCCTTTCGGTGGGGGCGAGGTGACGCTGCGCAGTTGGTTCTCGCTGCTCAACTTTAAGGCCAATCACCGCAAGGTGGTCGTCGCCGATGCGGGCGGCGGCCTGCGCGCCTTGGTGACGTCCGCCAATCCGCACGACGGCAGCAGCGCCCACTCGAACGTCGGGCTCGCCTTCAGCGGCCCGGCAGCGCGGGCTGTGCTGGAGACGGAACAGGCGGTTCTCAACTTTAGCGGCGGACAGGCGATTCCGACGAATGAGATTCCGGCAGATGTTGCGGCGGGCGCTCGCGACGTGCGGGTGCAGGTGGTGACCGAAGAGAAAATCGCCGACACGGCCGAAGCCATGATCAACGCGTCCGGGGCGGGCGACGCCTTGGACCTGGTGATGTTCTACCTTGCCGACCGTTCGATTGTCCGCGCGCTGGCGGCAGCGGGTCGCGGCGCGGCGATGCGCGTGGTGCTCGACCCCAATAAAGACGCGTTCGGCCGTGAGAAGAGCGGCATGCCGAACCGGCAGGTGGCGCGCGAACTGGTCGCGGCGGGCGTCCCGGTGCGCTGGGCCGTCACGCACGGCGAGCAGATGCACGCCAAAATGCTGCTGGTCAGGCGGTGTGACGGCACCGCAGAGCTGCTGCTCGGATCCGCCAACCTCACGCGCCGGAATGTGCGCGACTACAATCTGGAAACCGACGTGCGGGTCTCGGGTCGGGCGGAAGCGCCCGCGCTGGCCGATGCGGCCTCCTACGTCGACCGTTTGTGGACGAACGCCGGAGGACATGTTTTCACGACCGGCTACGGGGCGTTCCGGGACGACTCCCGTTGGCGCGTGTTCCGTTACCGCTTTCAAGAGGCCACCGGGCTTTGCACATGGTGACCCTGCGGTGAAATATTGCGCGGGGAAAACCGGTTTGATAGAGTGACCGCACCATCAGGTCAGGCCGGCTCTTTTTTGGGGACATCACGTGGGTGGGGAAAGGAATGCCCGGTGCCTGATGCGGGGAGCAATGAGGAAAATGGCAGGCTGGACGACGATTCTTGACACGATCGGGAACACGCCTCTTTTGAGGCTTGACAGAATCGCGGGCTTCCCGGTTTACGCGAAGGCCGAATACCTCAATCCGGGCGGGAGCATCAAAGACCGGGTTGCGCGCCACATGATCGAACAGGCCGAAAAACGGGGCGAGTTGAAAGCGGGCATGACGATTGCCGAGGCCACCTCCGGGAACACGGGTATCGGCATCACCTTCGTGGGAGTCCGGAAGGGATACCGGGTCATCATTGTGATGCCGGACAACATGAGCGAGGAACGCCGGAAGATCATCAAGGCTTTTGGCGGCGAGCTGATCTGCACGCCTGCGGGAGAAAGTCTTAGCGGTTGTCTCAAAAAGCTGGAGGATCTGAAACGGGAGATACCGGGTCTCTTCATCCCTGGGCAGTTTGTGAATCCTGACAACCCGGAGATCCACTACCAGACGACAGCCCGCGAGATCTGGGAACAGATGGAAGGGTGCGTCGACGCTTTTGTCGCCGGGGTCGGGAGTGGCGGAACACTGGCCGGTGTGGGGCGTTTCCTCAAGGAGAAGAATCCGGCTATCCGCGTTGTGGCCGTCGAGCCGGCCAACGTCTCCGCGCTGCTGGGACAGGAGCCGGGACTGCACCGGATTGAGGGCATTGGCGACGGATTCATTCCCGACGTTCTGGACGTGTCGATTATCGACGACGTCATTACGGTGACTGACGACGACGCCATCCGGACAGCGCAGCGCCTGACCTTGGAAGAGGGGGCGCTGGTCGGGACGTCGGCGGGGGCGAACGTATGGGCGGCGATGGAGTTCGCCAGGCGCATCGGCAAGGACAAAAAGATTGTCACGGTCTTGCCGGATCGTGCCGAACGCTATTTCAGCACGGCGCTGATCTGAGCGCTGAACGCTCAGGTGTCTGGAACAGGTGTCCCCTAAGCCGGGCCGGCGTGGTCGGAAGAAAGAATCAGGAACACATCCTTGGCACAAGAACAACAGGCACAGGGTGCTCCCCGGATTGTGGTCGGGCTTTCCGGCGGCATCGATTCCACGGTCGCCGCGCTGCTGCTTAAAGAGCGGGGGTACGAAGTGATCGGCGTCACGTTGCGGCTGCGCGCGTGCTGGGATAACACGCCGGAGGGGCCGCAGAAATCCTGCTGCGGGCCCGACGCGGCCGACATGGCCGGGGCGGTGGCCGCGCAGCTCGGCATCCGGCATGATGTGATCGATTGCCGCGAACGGTTCGAGCGGGATGTGCTGCGGCCCTGCTGGGCCGATTTCGAAAACGGCGCGACGCCCAACCCCTGCGTGCGCTGCAATGCCGGCGTGCGTTTCGACGAGCTGTTGGCCGTTGGCCGCAAACTTGGCGCGGGGCAGGTCGCGACCGGCCATTACGCGCGGCTTGAGTGTGACGGCCAAAACCGTCCCCTGCTGCTTCGCGGCGTGGACCCGGACAAGGATCAAACCTATTTCCTGTACGCGGTCGCCCCGGAGACGTTGCGGCATGTGCGCTTCCCGCTGGGCGGCGTGACCAAGCCGGAGGTCCGGGCCATGGCGCAGGCGCATGGCCTCGTGAACGCCGAAGCTGAAGAGAGTCAGGACGTCTGCTTCGCCGGGCCGGAAGGTCACTTCGCCGAGCTTTTGCGGCAGCAGTTCCACGGGCGTGCCACGCCCGGCGTGTTTGTGGACGAGACCGGGCGTGTCTTGGGGCGGCATTCGGGCATCCACCGGTTTACTGTCGGACAGCGCCGCGGGTTGGGCTTTGCGGCGGGCGGGCGCATGAAGATCGTTTCAATCGATCCGTCCACGGGAACCATCGTTGTCAGCGGCAGGCCTGAGGCGGCGTGTTCGGCGATGTGCCGGGCGGAAGAGTTTTGCTGGCACCGCGAGCCGCTCAAACCGGGCGGCCGCGCCATGGCGCAGGTGCGCTACCGCCAGAAGGCGGTGGGGGCTGCGGTTGAAACGGCCGGGGAAGGGGGGCGTTCGCTGCGCGTCCTTTTTGATGAGCCTGTTTTCGGGGTCACGCCGGGGCAGTCGCTCGTGCTGTACGACGGGGATCTTGTTCTCGGGGGCGGCCGCATCGCCCGCATTGAAAAGGATGGCCTGTGACCCGCTACGCGAAACAGATCAACGTGGAGGGGTTCGGCGAAGAGACCCAGAAACGCCTTTCTTCCGCCACGGTCGCCATTGTCGGGTGCGGAGGGCTCGGCACGTGGCAGGCCGAGTTGCTGACGCGCATGGGTGTCGGCACGCTGCGGATCGCAGACGGCGATGTTGTCAGTCTCGACAATCTCCACCGCCAGATTCTTTTTGGCGAGCGCGATGCCGAAGAGGGTCTGCCGAAAGTCGTTGCCGCCGCCGCTCGCCTCAAAACGGTGAACAGCAACGTGCGGGTGCAGCCGCTTGCCGAACGGGTCACCCGCGACAACATCGCCGCTTTTGCCGGGGGCACCCAGATGGTTCTCGATGCGACGGACCATGCCGCGACCCGGTTTCTGATCAACGATTTCTGCGTCAGCAGTGGCATTCCGTGGGTTTATGTCGGCGTGTCCGGGGCCGAGGGTCTGGTCTTTCCGGTTGTTCCACCGGATGGCCCCTGCCTGCGTTGCCTGTATCCCGAGCAGCCTGCGGAAGAGGAGGCGGCCACCTGCGCGGTGGACGGCATTTTGCCCATGACGGTGGCGTTGGCCGTTTCCCTTCAGGTCACGCAGGCCGTGCGTGTTTTGAACGGCACCGCCGTGCTTGGCACGCTGCTCCGGCTGAACGTCTGGGAGCCCAGGGTGCAGGGCGTGGAGGTGCGCCGTGTTCCGGGGTGTCCCTGTTGCGGACACAGGCGTTTCGATTTTTTAAACGGAACGTGATGGAGGCGGCTTCGGCGCTTGTTTCTTCCCCCCGGATCAGTGTACGATATCCGCCATGCTATCAGACACGACACCTTTGCCCGTCTCCCTTGTGATCACCGGATTGGGCGCAGTCACCCCCTACGGCGCGGGCACGGACACGTTGTGGCAGGCGTTGTTGCGTGGTGAATCCGCGATCTCGGACATGGATCTCTTCGATCTCGGGGGGATCGCCTGCACCCGTGCCGGCGTGATCCGGGGCTATGTCCCGCCGCAGGGTTTCGAAAAGGCGCCCCGCGCTTCGGGTTTCGCCGCCGGCGCCTGCCGCGAGGCCCTGAGTCAGGCGGGGCTGCTGGCTGATGCGGCGGCGTGTGCCGAAACGGCGCTCATCACCTCATCGAACTTCGCCGACATAGATGCCGGCGAAGCCGCGCTTATCCCTGTCGGCCATTCCGGGCGCGCGGTTCACGAAAGCCGCCACTGCGCGCATGCCACGCCTGCCGCCGCTCTCGCCGCCGCATTCGGGCTCGGCGGCCTGCGCCTCCCGCTGTCGCTTTCGTGCGCCTCGGGCGCCGCTGCCGCGGCTTGCGCGGCGGAACTCATCGCGGGGGGGCGCGCCCGGCGCGTGCTGGTCGTCGGGTACGACGCGCTCTCGCGCTTCGCGTGGAGCGGCCTCTGCTCGCTGCGCACGATGACCCGGGACGCCGTGCGTCCTTTCGACATCAGCCGGAACGGGACGATCTTCACCGAGGGCGCTGCCGCGCTGGTAATCGAACGCGCCGACGCCTGTGCCGCCCGGAGCGCCACGCCGCTTGCCTGTCTCGACGGTTGGGCGACGGGGAACAACGGGCATCACATGACTGCCCCCGCGCTGCGGGGGGCGGGTTCGGAATCCGTCATGCGCGAAGCCCTCGCCCGCGCCGGGATCGCCCCCGATGCGGTGGACCACATCAATGCCCACGGCACAGGCACCAAACCCAACGACACCACGGAGGCGCAGGCCATCCATGATCTTTTCGGGGCGCGGGCCGCCTCGATTCCGGTGACATCGGTCAAAGGACTGCTCGGCCACATGCTCGGTGCGGCGGGTTCGGTCGAACTCATCGTCTCCGTACTCTCGCTGAGGAACGGGCGCATTCCGCCCACCGGCAACCTCCAGACCCGTGATCCCGAATGTGACCTCGACGTGGTTACGGTTCCCCGCGCCTTGCCTCTGCGCTGCGTGCTGTCAAATTCCGCCGGTTTCGGCGGCTGCAACGCCGCCGCCGTGCTGACGGCCGTGGGTCACGGAGGTTCCTGTTGCCGTAAGGATATTTGCCCGCCACCGCCGGTTGTGATAACCGGGCTGGGTGTGGTCAGTGCGCTGGGCGCGGACGCGGAGGAGTGTGCCGCCGCGTTCCGGGAGGGTGAGCCCGCGCTCTTTCCGCTGGCCCGCTTCGAACTGCCCGGGATGATGGGTGAGCCGCCCCTTGCCGGCGAGGCGCCGGATCCCGATCTGGCGGCCAGCGGGGTGGCGCCGAAACCTTATCTTGACCGTGCCAGCCTGCTTTTCTTGTCCGCGTGCGGCCAGGCGTTCCGTCAGGCGGGCCTGAATGCGGAACGGCTTGCGGCGCTTCACGCGGGCATTTTTGCCGGGACGGCGTGGGGCTGTCTGGGCACGGCGGAAACATTTTTTGCGGACTACATGGTTAAAGGGCCGCGCCTCGTGAAACCTTTCCTGTTCCCGCACGCTTATTCCAACACCGCCGTGAGCCTTGCGGCCATGGAGTGGTCGCTCAAGGGGCCGCACGGGAATTTCGTGTCAAGGGTCGCGGCCTCCGGCGTGGCGCTGGTTCAGGCCTTTGACCTGATCCGCGCCGGGCAGGCGCGGGTGATGGCTGCGGGCGGTTCGGATGCCCTGTCGGCGACGCGGCTCGCCGCCTCAGGTGGGGATGCGCCTGCGGGCGAGGCTGCGGCCGTGACGGTTCTCGAGAGCGCGGTTGCGGCTGCGGCGCGCGGCGCGCGGCCGCTTGCCCGCCTGTTCGGCTGCGGGTTGGCCGTCACCCCGCAGGAGGCGGCTGGCGTTGCTCTTGCGCAGGCGGGCCTTTCGCCGGTCGCGGTCTATGTGAACGCGGCCGCGCGGGGTGCGGCTGAGGCGCTGTGTCCCGGCATTCCGGTCATTGCGCCGGAAACCCTTTGCGGCGACGTTCAGGGCGCGGCCACCGCGCTGCATCTCGTTCTGGCCCTGCTCGCGGCCCACGACGGCCCCGTGCTGATCCTTACGGCGGAAGAGCGCGCCTGCGTTGCGCTTGTGGCCGGGTGTGTTGCGTGTTGCTGATTGCCTGCTTGTTTCCCTTTGCGCAAAAATACAAAAATAGAATTCTATTTTTGCGAACGTTTTGTTTCCTTGCCTATAAGGTGACAGGATGACAGGATTTTCAGGATTGAACAACATCATGTTAATCATGGATTTCTCCCTGCCGAAGCGAAGCTGTCGGAAATCATGTCATAAACGTATTCCAGGGTTTTTTCGAGGCTCCGGCGCACGGCAGGCTATAATCTGTTAAACTGGTGCTGTCGAGTGTCAATCTTATCCACAGCAAGTGTGTCACCTTCTTACGGCAAGGAGACGGAATGGAGAGGGCAAAGCGGATGGTGAGAAACATGATACGGCGTTTCAGCTTTTGTTTTATCCTGTGGGTTTGTTTGGCGAAGTCGGGGGAACCGCCTCCGGTCGGGCTGGTATGGTCGGGGGGCTTCACCCTGCCGCCGCAGGAGGACGGAAGCGCGGCGATCGGCGTGGGTGCGCCGTTCTTCGGTGAGCATAACGGCATGGTCTTGCTGGCAGGCGGCTCGAACTTTCCGGACGTGCCGCTGGTCAAAGGGGGGAAGAAGCGGTATTGCGGTGACATCTACGCGTTGCCGCCGGGTAGCACGAACTGGCTGCGGGCCGGACGCTTGTCCCAGCCGGTCGCGGAGGGGATGTCGGCCACCACGCCGCATGGCATCGTGTGCGTGGGGGGCAGCGCGGACGGGAAGATCACAGCCCGGAGTTTCCTGCTGACGTGGGACGCGGCGCGGGGAGAGGCGGTCGAGACGGCTCTTCCGGATTTCCCGTGCGGCGTGCGGCTGGGCGCGGCAGCGGCCAAGGACAGCCGCGTGTATGTGGCGGGCGGAGAGTTTGCGGGGGCCTTGCCAAGCGATGTGTGGACGCTCGATCTGGATGCGCCGCAAACGGGGTGGCGGCCCTTACCCGCGCTGCCCGGCCCGAAAGGGCGTTCGCTGCCCGCTGCCTTTGTGCAGAACGGGGATCAGAAAAAAACGCTTCTTTATGTGATCGGCGGGTACGCGAAAAACGCGGAAGGCGTGCTCCAATCGCTGACTGACGGTTATGCGTATGACCTCGCGCAGCCGCCGGCGTCGGGTCAATGGTTTCCGGTATCGCCCGCGCGCCCAAAAGGGTCGGACGCGCCCGCGTGGCCGCTGATCGGATCCCGGTGCGTCACGGTCGGTGACCAGCATGTGCTGGTGTTCGGAAGCCCCGACGCGGCCACGTTCGACGACAACCAGCGCAAAATGGCGTCGCTGACGGGCGACGCGCGGGAGGCGCAGCGGCTCGCTTATCTGTCCCGCAAGCCGGCGGGCTGGAACCGGCAGGCACTGGCATACCACACGGTGACGGACCGGTGGTTCGCGCTGGGCGAGGTGCCGTTTCCGCCGGCGGTCGTGGGCGCGGCCGTGAAGCGTGCGGACGGAAACATCCTGCTGGCATCGGGCGAGGTTCAGCCGGGCATCCGCACGCCGCTTTGCGCGGTCGGCAGTTTTGTTCAGTGCCGGAAATACCATTGGCTCAACTGGGTGGTGATGGCCGCTTACTTCTTCGGGCTGGCGGGCATGGGCGGGTGGTTCATGCGCAAGAAGAAAAGCGCGGACGAGTATTTCAAGGGCGGCGGGCGTATCCCGTGGTGGGCGGCGGGCATGAGCATCTTCGCGGCGATGTTCAGTTCGATCTCTTTCCTGGCGGTTCCCGCACTGGCCTACATGTCGGACTGGCGGTATTATGTCCGGTGTCTGCCTTTCCTGCTGCTTCCGCCGCTGGTGATCGGCTGTTATTTGCCCTTGTTCCGCAAACTGAAGCTGACGTGCGCCTACGAGTATCTGGAGTTGCGCTTCAATCTCGCGTGCCGGCTGTTCGCGAGCCTGGCCTTCAATATTTTCATGGTCGCGAGGGTGGCGGTGGTGGCCTACCTGCCCGCGCTGGCCGTGGCGGCGGCGACGGGGGCGGATGTGAACGCCTGCATTGTCATTGTGAGCGTACTGACGATCCTGTACTGCGCGTTCGGCGGAATCGAGGCGGTGATTTGGAGCGACGTGGTGCAGTGCGTCGTGCTGTTCGGAGGGGCGCTGCTTGTGCTCGCCTTGCTGGTCGCAGGGACTGACGGCGGGCTGGCGGGCGCGTTGCGGATCGCAGACCGTGCGGGGAAACTCAAGCTGTTCGATTTTGCCTTTGACCTCTCGCGTCCCGTCTTCTGGGTGGCCGTGGTCAGCGGGTTTGTGGAGTATTTCATCTCGTACACCAGCGACCAGTGCGTGATCCAGCGCTACATGACGACCAAAGACACGCATGAGGCGGGCCGGGGCATTTGGCTGACCGTGCCGTTTTCGTTGGCCTCGGGGGTCATATTTTTCGGCATCGGGACGGCGCTTTACACGTTCTACCGGAGTCATCCCGGGCAGCTGGCGGTGACGATGCCGAAGGCCGATTCGATCCTGCCGGTCTTTATCACGAACGGACTGCCGGCGGGCTTTTCCGGCCTTGTCCTGGCGGGGCTGTTCGCGGCGACGATCACCACGCTGGCTGCGAATCTGAACTCGTCGGCTACCGCGATCACGAACGATTTCTTTCTGCGCCTCGGCAAGGGCCTGACAGACCGCCAGCAGGTCAAGACCGCGCAATTCCTCACCTTTCTGGTGGGGCTGGCGGGCATGACCGGGGCGCTGGTGCTGGCGAACACGGATATCCGCTCGGCCTTTGACCAATTCGTGAAGTTCATCGGAATCCTGACAAGCGGGATCGCGTGCCTGTTTATGCTCGGCATCTTCACGCGCCGGGTGGGCGCGGCGGCGGCGTTGACCGGGCTTGCGGTGAATTATGTGGTGTGCATCGGTCTGGATCGGGCAACGATGGCTTGGAAACCGCATCTGCTTCTGTATGGTACGATCGGGATGTTGACCTGCTTCGTGACAGCGCTGGCGGTGAGCCTGGTCTTCCCAAACCGCAAGGCCGGGATCGAGGGGCTGGTTTGGGAAAAGAAAGCCGAGGCCCCGTAATCCTCAGCGAGCCCTTTGTCTTAATCCCGGCTTGAAGGTGCCGCCCAAGGGAGCCGTCATCATGAATATACG
>JALHET010000440.1:448-2948 GCA_022839525.1 Lentisphaerota bacterium | reverse complement strand
AACGGATAAAAAAACGCATGCGGGTATTCACCGGCATGCGTTTCCTGATGGCGGCGCGACAGGATCGGTCGCCTACCCTTTTTACAGCGGCATATCTGTGAAGACGGTCTCGATTTTCGCGGCGGATTTTAGTCCTTCGAGATACTTCTGCACGGCGTCACGCGACTTCTGCTGTTTCAAATGGGTTGTGATCTGCTCGTTTGTCGGGACAGGCTGCACCTGCTGGGGCTGTTCGGTTTTGATGAGGATATGCGAGGCTGTGACCGATTCCGGTTTTGCCGGGGAGTCGCCCTTGGCTTCCTGGGCAGGCGACTTGGCGGTCACCTTGATGAGGTGATAGCCGAAGGTCGTCTCGACGATCTCTCCGATTTTGCCGACCTCCTGGGCGAACGCCGCGTCCTCAAAAGGCTTGACCATCTGGCCTCTCGTGAACGTGCCGAGGTCTCCGCCCTTCTCTTTGCTCGGGCAGTCGGAATTGGCTTTGGCGAGTTCCGCGAAGTCGGCGCCTTCCGACAATTGTTTCTTAAGGCCTTCGATTTTCGCTTTTTTCCCGGCGTTTCCGGCGGCAAGCGCCTTGTTCTTCTCGACGGTTTCGGCGTTTTGTTTTTCGATGTCGGCTATGGTCTTTTTGATCTCGGTCTCTTCGATCTTGATGCCGTCCAGCACGTTCTTCTGGAGCAGCTTGTCGATGACGAGGCCGTCCTCGAATTCGGAGCGGGCATTCTTTTCGCCAAGAGGGGACTCTTTGAAATACTGCTCAACGGTCTTGTTTTGGGCTTTGAGCGCCTCGGTCATCTTGTCGAGTTGGGTTTTGCGGTCCTCTTCCGTGACGGTGATGGCCTGTTTCTTGGCCTCACCGAGAATGAGCGTCTTCATGATGAAACTGTAGGCGGCGCGCTGCTCAAAGTACTTGCGGGCCTCCTCTTGCTGGGCCTCCGGAACGTTTTGCGCCTTGAGCAAAGCCGTGACAACCGTGTCCATGTCCTTGCGCAGATACTTGACACCGTTGACCGAAGCGACGACCTCATTCGGGTCTTTGCTTTCGGCCGGTGTTTTGTCGGCAGACGAAGCCGGTGCCGAAACATCCGTGGCGGTTTTCGTCTCAGCGTCTTGCTTGCAACCGGCTGTGGCGAGCAGGGTGGAGGCCAACGCCGTATAGAGCAAAGGTGTGCACTTCATGATGAACAATTCTCCAATAACGCAGATTTTTGCGTGTGGTTTGCGTTTAACAACTCGAATGTGACACGCCGGACAGCCGAAGGCACATCGAGGTGAAACGTGATAAAGATACCAAGAAATCGGGATAAGCCAAGGAGAAGATTTGTTTCCGGCCCGTATTTCTTGCTTGCAAGTGCGGCGGGAACATGGTCTCCGGAAGGTGGCGAGGGCATCTGGCAAAAATGTTGAAAAAGGGGTTGCACGCGACGGTGGAGCGTGATGGTGGCCTCGCCGGGCTGGTGCCGGGCGAGGTGCGGGCAGAGAAAGCGTCCGGCGGACAGGGAGAAACGCAACCAGGTGCGGTCGGGCGTGTGGCACAGCGGACACAGGTTGAAGTCGGGTAGAAGGCCGAGGGACAAACCGTCAAGGGCCAGGGTCAGCAACGAGAAAACGGCGGAGGCATCCTGTTGCCCGGCGATGGCCTGCGCCGTCAGGTCGGCCAGATAGGCGGCGGCGACGGCTTGCCTCCAGTTGTGGCGCAAGGGCTCACGCAGGGTGGTGGGCACGCATTCGCGGATCGCGTGGACACCTCCGTATTCACGCCGGTAGAAAAGCAGGTCGCATGTGTAGAATAAGTCGTACTGGCCCAGGAAGGCGCTTTTGGGCCGGCACGCGCCCTTGACAGCCGTCACAATCTTGCCATAGTCCGGGGTTAACCAGGTTACCATGTGCGAGGTTTTCGACCAGGGGCGAATTTGGAGGGCAAGCGCGTGTGTCCGAATGATCATGAGATAGGCGGGGGCGGTAGGCAAGCCGGTGATCCAGAGGGCGTTGTGGGGACGGTTCAGTTGGGGTCAATGCAAACATGTGAATTATGCTCTCTTTGCGAAGCACGCACAAGCCGCAAAAAGGCAAGATGAAACAGGCCGCTCGTTGTCCGAATAAAAAAGCGCGGGTGTTCCCCCGCGCTTTTTTTGTTATACTGAACGGCATGGCACAAGAATGGAACATCCGCCCGCGGGGGCACGTGTGCAGCATGTGCGCGAAGCCGTTCGCGGACAAGAAACCGTGCGTGTCGGTTCTGCGCGAAACCGGGGACGCGTACGAGCGTCTGGATTGCTGCGTGGACTGCTGGAAAAACGCCCCCCGCGACTGGGAGCCCTTCAGCGTGTGGGAGGGCGAGTACGAGACCCCCATGCCCCGCGAGGCAAAGGCCGAGCACCTGAAGCGGGAGACTGCCGAAAGCCTGCTGCGCCGCTTGATCACGCTCGAGGATCCCGCCATGAGCAACGTCGTTTACGTGCTGGCGGTGATGCTCGAGCGCGGCAAGCAATTGGTCGAG
>JALHET010000440.1:0-443 GCA_022839525.1 Lentisphaerota bacterium | reverse complement strand
CCCCACGAGAGCGGCGGCATCCTGCGCGTCTACGAGCATAAGAAGAGTGGCGACACCTTCGTGGTGCTCGACCCGCGTCTGCGCCTTGACCGGCTCGGTGAGGTGCAGCAGCAGGTGGTCGCCCTGCTCAGCGGGACGCATTCGCTGGATGGCGAAACGGGAAACCGGGAAACGGAAACAGATAGCCTGACGCAAGAGAGCCTTGCTGTACCTCAATGACCTTCGATCTGATCATACGCGGCGGGCGCGTGGTGGACGGCACGGGTGCCGTGGCGAGGGGTGCGGACGTGGGCGTGACCGGCGACCGCATCACGGCGGTTGATGATCTTGCCGGCGTGGGCGCTGTCCGCGAGATCGCCGCGGACGGTTGCGTGGTCGCGCCGGGGTTCATCGATGCGCACGCGCACTCGGATGCCTATCTGCTGATCGAGCCCGATGCGCCC
>JALHET010000067.1 GCA_022839525.1 Lentisphaerota bacterium | reverse complement strand
ATCCCCCGACGTGTCTATCAGGACGCGCACCGTGTCGACAAACCGGACGGAACCGCCATGACCAACCGGGTCTATGTGACTGAAAAATTCGAGGATTATCTTGGTGCGTTCAGCCGGAACAGCGAGGAGATCCTGTTGAACATCCGCGCCATAGGCATCGACAGCGAGGTTGTCAAAGGAACCTTTCCGATGAGCATGTGGAAGGAGATGTTCGAAAAGGGACTTCGCTACTACAAGGAACGGTATCCCAACATTCGGTACGTCGAGGTGCTCAACGAGGCAGAAGCAGCATACAAGTTCACCTGCGATCAGTATTACCCGTTCTATCAGGCCGCTTACGAGATTGTCGGCAAGTTGAACAGCGAGCTTAAGTCGGCCGTGCCGCTCCTGGTAGGCGGCCCATGCACCTGTTCCTTCAATAAGAAGTTTATCGACCGGTTTCTCGACCTCTATGCGCAAGATGCCGATCCCCGTAAACGGCTCGACTTCCTGTCGTTCCACGATTACTCCAGTATGCGCAACCCGTCGATCTACGGCACGTTTGAGGAGTATTTCAAGGGGCGGTTCCTGAAGGCCGGTCTGCCGGGGAACCTGCCGATCTTCATGACCGAGGTGGGGGTTGGAGGGGGGGACAACCCGACGCCCGACCCCGAGCGGAACCGCATGCAGGCGGCCGCCGAGACCACGTATGCGTACCATGCGCGGCACAGCGCGAACCTGCGTGTCTTCCCTTGGGTGCTTTTCCACTTGCGCCGCCAGTTGTGCTACGCGCAGTTCACGCAGGAGCTGAACATGACACCGTTCGGCGCAGCCGTCAAAACGTGGTCGCTGCACAAGGACAAGGAAATCGGCACGGTGATCGCACCAGCGGCGACGAACCTTGGCGTATATGCGATGGCCTCGTTCGACGACACGGGAGTAGCTGTCCAAGTATGGAATTATCAGGCGATGCCCGACAAAAAACATCCGGAGCCCGGCCCATCCGCCGTTGCCCGTGTGGCGGTCCGCAACCTGCCCGCGAAATGGGCGCAGTCGAAACTGAGGGTGCGGCAGTATTTGATCGATTCGACTCACAGCAACTATTTCGCGGCGGGCAAGAGGAGCGACGGGCAATTGCAGCAGGTGGGGTGCGTCGAGATGGAAGCCAAAGCGCTCGAAAAACTCGCGGTCAATCTGGAGCCGAACGCGATTTGCCTGTGGCTCGTGGATGCGCCCAGATAATCGGTCAGCGACAGGGGAGGCGATCGAAAAGGGCTGAAGGGGGGGCTATCGAAGTGCCCGACTTCACATGCGGGGCGTGGCGGACGGCGGAGCCGCTCGGGATTGTGGAGGGTTGGTTGCGCGCCGTGCAGGGCTTCACGGGTTGCCGCTGTCCTGTGATGGCGGGGGTTCTGGAGCGGACGGCAGGAGGCTGTCGAGCGCGGAGAATTGCGAGAAAATGGAGGGGGCGAGTGATTCTTTTTGGGCGCGTGCGCCTTCATAATGGCCGGCGAGCAGATTCTTCTCGTGTTCGTGGTCGTGGCAGTAGAGGCAGAGGAGTTCCCAGTTGCTGCCGTCCGGGGGATTGTTGCGGTGGTTGTGGTCCTTGTGGTGGACGGTCAGTTCGCGCAAACGTTTACCCTCGAACGCGCGACCGCAACTTGCGCAGACGTGCGGGAAAAGGCGCAACGCCCGCTCGCGGTACCCGTTTTGGCGGGTCGCGATGTCGCGGTGCAGTTCGGCTTGGATCCGGGCGCGTTGGGTTGTGTCCAAAGGCGGTTTATTCGGTTTCATTACGGGAACTCCGGAAGATCAGAGAGCCAGGATGAGTGGCAACCAGTATAACACGCCCCCGGGCGGCTTTGGAATGGATAAAAGGAGAGGGACGATGCGTTTTAAAGACAAAGTGGTGTTGGTCACGGGTACGAGCCGGAACACGGGCGTGGGAATCGCCGCCCTCTTCATCCGCGAGGGCGCAAAGGTTTGCGTCTGCAGTTCGTCGCCGGAGAGCACGGCGAAGGGCGCGGCCGAGTTGAGGGCGATGGGGTTGACGGGCTTTACGGAGACGCCGGCGGACATCGCCGACACCGCGCAGGTGCGGGCGATGTTCAAGGTGATCGGGGAAAAGTTTGGGCGGATTGACATTCTGGTAAACAACGCCTGTAATCAGGGTATCGGCCCCGCGTTTGAGGAGATGGATCCGGAGTACTTTCTAGCGGTGATCAAGACCAATCTGTTGGGTACGTTTCAGGTTTCGCAGGAAGCGGTGAAAATGATGTTAAAACAGGAGAGCCGCGGCGTGATCGTGAACCTCGGGTCGAATGTCTCGATGCGGGCGATCCGCAACCGTACGGCGTATGTGTCGAGCAAGGGTGGCATTGATGCGCTGACGCGGTCGATGGCGCTTGATCTTGCGCCTAAGGGCATCCGCGTGAATATGGTCGCGCCGGGTTACATTTTCACGGACCGGTGGGCGAAGCTTTCCAGGGAGACAATGGGGCGACGGCGCCTGAATACGCCGCTCGGGGCAGAGGCGACGGCGGACGATATCGCACAGGCCGTGGCGTTTATGGCGTCGGACGCATCGCGCAATATCTGCGGTGAGCGGCTGGTGGTGGATGGCGGTTGCACGGCCCAGCACATGCCGGTGGATGTCGACCTGTAGGGTTGCCTCACGCGGAGGCGCAGAGAACGCGGAGGAGGGGCAGTGGAAGAGATTGACGAAGTAACCGCTAAGGAGGCCTGTTGAGTCAGTCCCTCTACAAATGGGAGCTGCTGGCGCTACTCGCGTGCGCGTTCTTTTTCCATCAGGCCGACCGGGCTCTGTTTAGTGTTCTCCTGATCCCCATCCAGAGTGAATTGGGGCTGACAGATGGGCAGATGGGTGTGATCGGTTCTTGGATGTTCGCGACGCTGGCGGTCATGGTGCCGCTCGCCGGGTTTGTGGGCGACCGGTTCAGCCGCAAGTGGATTATCACATGCAGCCTGCTGTTCTGGAGCTGCGCGACGTCGATCACGGGATTGGCGACCGGTTTGGTCAGCCTGATCTTTTTCCGAAGCGTGGCGACGGGCGGCGGTGAGTCGTTCTATGCGCCGTCAGCCTACGCGCTGTTGGCCTCGCACCACAAGGCGACGCGTTCCGTCGCTTTCTCCGTGCATCAGGCCGCGCTGTACATCGGCCTGATGTGCAGCGGCTATTTGGCCGGGTTGGTTGAAGCCGCGTGGGGCTGGCGGACGGTTTTTTACCTGTTCGGCGGACTCGGTATTCTGTTGGGGGTGGTCTTCATTTTCCGGCTGAAAGACGCGCCGGTTGGGGATCGGAAGGCAGGGGCGCATTCTGACACGCCGAAGGTGTGGGAATCAGTCCGTGTGTTGGTCAAGACCCCGAGCGTACTGTTTGCGACGCTGGGGTTCTGTGCGGTGGTTTTTGTGAACAACGCTTACATTTTTTGGGCGCCGGCCTTTGTGATGGAGAAATTCAAGGGTGCGGCGGCGCCGATGACCCTGACACAGGCGGCGGGCGGAACCATGCTGTACCACCATGTGGCGGCCTTCTGCGCGATCATAGCGGGCGGGTTCCTGACCGACTGGATGGTCGTCAGGTATCCGCGTTTCAGATTGCTGTTGCAGGGTACTGCGCTGTTGCTGGGCGCGCCGATGATCTACTGGATCGGCGCGGCCGACGGCGTGAAAACGACATGGCTGGCGATGGCGGGGTACGGCATTTTCAGAGGTCTCTTCGAGGTCAACACCCATGCTTCGCTGTTCGATGTGGTGCCGGCGAAGTACCGGTCCACCGCAGTGGGGTTGATGACGATGACCGCCTTTTTCCTTGGGACAATCCCTACGGTGATGATCGGTAAATTCTGCGATCTCCGCGGTAAGGTGGTGGGGATTCAGCAGGGCTTCTCTGTTCTCGCGTGTGTTTACGTGCTGGGGGCGGCAGCGATTTTCTGTTCGATGATTTTTACCTTTCGGCGCGACCGTGTGGTAGAGTAAATGGGCATTGGGGGGTGGAGACGGCAGAATGAAAATCACGGGAATCAAGACGTTTGTCTGCAACGCGTACCGGACGAACTGGGTGTTCGTCAAAGTGTTGACCGACGAGCCCGGCCTCTATGGCGTCGGCGAGGCGACCTTGGAGTACAAGGAGCGCACGGTTGTGTCGGCGTGCATGGAACTCGAGCGCGATCTGCTTGGCAAAGATCCGCGCGACATCGAGGCTTTGTGGCACAGCGGCTACCGCGATGCGTATTGGCGGGGCGGTCCCGTGCTGACGAGCGCGCTTTCAGCGGTCGATATTGCGCTGTGGGATATTTTGGGAAAGAGTCTGGGCGTGCCGGTGTGGCGGCTGTTGGGGGGACAGGTGCGCGACAAGGTACCGTGTTATGCGAACGGCTGGTTCGCGGGCGCGAAAGGGCCGGAGGAATTTGGCGCCAAAGCGGCTGAGGCTGTCGAAACGGCGGGGTGGAAAGGCCTCAAATGGGATCCCTTCGGTTCGGCCTACCGGCAGTTGGAGCCGCAGGCGTTCCGCAACGCGGTCAGGTGCGTGGAGAAGGTGGTTGAGGCGGTGGACGGCCGCGCCGAGATTCTGATTGAGGGACACGGGCGCTTTGACCTGCCGACGGCCTTGCGCATCGCGAACGCGCTGGAGGATTTCAACATCCTGTGGTTCGAGGAGCCAATCATTCCCGACACGATGGAGGCGTTGGCCGACCTGCGCAGCCGCGTGAAGGTGCCGCTTTCATTCGGCGAGCGTCTGTACAGCATGTGGCAGTTCCGCTCTCTGCTGGAAGTGCGGGGTGCGGATTTTGTGCAGCCCGATGTGTCTCATGCGGGCGGCATCACGGAGTTGCGTAAGATCGCGGCGATCGCAGAGTCACACCACATCCCGTTTTGCCCTCACAATCCGAGCGGTCCGGTCGCGAACGCCGCCACGCTTCAGCTCGCGGCTTCCCAGCCGGGCTTCTACCTGCTGGAAACCATGGCCAGCGATGTGCCGTATCGGCGCGAGATCTGCAACGAGTCGGTCACCCTGCGCGACGGCTATATGTCCATTCCCGACAAGCCGGGTTTGGGCGTGGACATTGACGAGGAAGCGATCATGAAGTATCCTTATCAGCCAATCTCCCTGCGCCACTACACAGGCATGCTCACCGAGATCCGCCCGCAGAACGCGGCCGCGTATTTCTCGAAGTGACCGGGGAAAAGTTCCTTATGCAAAGACGGTAACGGCAAACAGAAAAGAACGGATTGAAGGAGGGGGGATCAGATGGCGATTCAGAAAAAAGCTTCATGCGCGACAGTGTCGCGCCGGGTCTTTCTGCACGGTTCGGTTTCGGCGTTTACTGTGCTGCCCCGGCATGTCCTGGGTGGTTCAGGCCATGTGGCGCCCGGATCGAAAACCACGCTGGCCTGCATCGGCGTCGGCGGGCAGGGGCTACAGAACATGGCGACTTTTCTGCAGTTCCCGGATGTGAGGGTCGTTGCCGTCTGCGACGTGAACCGCGAGGGTGGCGGCTACCTGTCGGCGAACTGGTCGATGTGCAAAGAAAGCAAGATCGGCGGACGCGAGCCCGCACGCCGGGAAGTTGAAGCGTTCTACGCCAAACAGCAACCGTCCGGAAACTATCGAGGGTGTAGGGCGTATGCCGACTACCGTGACCTGCTGGCCAAGGAAGACGTGGACGCTGTCATGATCGCGACACCGGATCACACGCACGCCGTGATCACGATGGCTGCGCTGAAACGTAAGAAGCACGTCTACTGCGAGAAACCGCTGGCCTGGTCGGTGTCCGAGACCCGGCAGGTGACAGAAGCCGCGCGTGCCGCGGGTGTGGCCACGCAGTTGGGCAATCAGGGCCAGGCCTCCGCAGAGGCCCGCGTGACGTGTGAGATGATTGCTGCCGGGGCCATCGGGGATGTCCGCGAGATCCATGCTGCCTGTGGTGCCCGCTTCTGGAAGACCGCGCTCTACGAGACACGTCCGGCAGACACGCCGCCCTTGCCGGAGGGGTTGGACTGGGATTTATGGCTGGGGCCTGCACCCGAGAGGCCCTATCACCCTGAATACCACCCGTGGTGCTGGCGGAACTGGTGGGATTTTGGCACGGGACTGATCGGCGACCTCGGGTGCCACATGCTCTCGCCCGCGTTCAAAGCCCTGAAACTGGGGTATCCGGTCAGTGTGGAGGCGTGTTCCACCAAGCTGAATCTGGAGACCCATCCGCAAGGCACCATGATGCGGTTCGAATTCCCCGCGCGCGGCACGATGCCGCCCCTGACGCTGAACTGGTACGACGGGGGCCTGCGCCCGCCGCGTCCTCTTGAACTGGAGGCCGGGCGCTCTTGGGGGGGCGGCGTGCTCTATGTCGGCGACCGGGGCAAAATGATGGGGCATCGGCTGATTCCCGAAGCACGCATGCGCGAGTTCGGCAAAGCCCCTCAAACCCTGCCGCGTTCGCCGGGGCACTACAGGGAGTTTATCGACGCTTGCCGCGGCGGTCCGCCTGCTGGATCGAACTTCGCCGACCACTCCGGGCTGCTGTCGGAGGTTTGCATGTTGGGCAATGTCGCTGTCCGGGCACAGAAAAAACTGCTTTGGGACGGTCCGGGCATGAAGGTCACAAACGACCTTGGCGCCAACGCGTTTCTTGGCCGCGAGTGCCGCGCGGGCTGGTCGATGTAAAAGGAAGGTACGGGCGAGCGGGATGCTGAAGGCGGCGCCGCGCTTTCTAAGGCAGGCATGATCATGGATGCGCCGGACACGCCGGGTGTGGCGGGCAGGGCTCTCTGTTCCGCAGATAGGTTTTTCACACCTTTCAATATGTGGAAGTATAAAAAAGATGGAGTCCCTGTCTTGGGCGTGAGAGACCCAAACTCTCAGGCCGCAACGGTTTTGCTCCCGTGCTTCACCGGTAGAACGCCGCGAAAACATCCGGGCAAACAACCGGGTGGGCTTTCAATGTCCTCCCGTGTCTAAAAGTCTTCGGGCATACCGGTTGAGGAGCCGGATAAACGGTGGTACACTGGATACGTGAAAACGGGCATCGATGTGAAAGGGTGCTGAGCCTGAGTCTTGGGTATGACCGGAAAGGCAGGGAAGGCGTCATGAACACGGGTATGGTGTCGTAACCTGCTGATACGCTTTTGATGAACATGGAGGTATTGTCCATGCGCGAGAACTCCATTGCGCCTCCCGATCCGGAAGCAATTGAAAAACGGATGACCGCAGCCCGGCTGGCGATGGTCGACGATATCCGCAGACGGGCGGAAATCGACGAGCGGATCCTGTCTGCCTTGTCGGCTGTGCGCCGGCATGTCTTCTTCACTCAGGATATGCTTGATCCCGCGCTTGCCTATGGGGATTTCCCGTATCCGATCGGTTGGGGTGCGACAATCTCGCAGCCGTTTATCGTCGCCTACATGACTCAGCTATTGGAGGCGCATCCGGGTGACCGTGTGCTGGAGATTGGATCGGGGTCGGGGTATCAGGCCGCAGTGCTGGCGGCTCTCGGCGCCTGTGTGTGGTCGCTGGAGATTGTCCCTGAACTCGCCTCGCATGCCCAACGCATGCTGGCGGCAGAAGGATTCCCGGATGTACACGTGCGCTGCGCCAACGGTTATGGGGGATGGCGTGAAGCTGCGCCGTTTGACGCTGTGATCGCAACCTGCGCGCCGGCAACGGTCCCGCACGAACTCGTTGCGCAATTGGCGGATGGCGGACGCATGATCTTGCCGGTCGGAGCCGGTATGGAGGTACAGCAGCTCGTATTGATCCGTCGTCAGGGCGGCACCCTCACGCGTGAGAATGACCTGCCGGTCCGGTTCGTCCCCATGGTGTCTCCGGAGGGGGCGTGACACGATCAGTTCCGGGCAAAAACAGACAAATGCCCCCTCAAGCCCTTTCCCGCCAAAACGGATCCGTTAGTGAGGAGAAGCAAATCACTGGCCAGCCGGTCCGATCTCATACTCGAGCGTCACGACGGCCTTGGCGGTCTTCTCGATGGTGGTGGTGTCGTATTCGCCGTACCCCGAAGTGGCTGTCGAGTTCCGCTCGGTGATCTGGAAGACCCCCTGTTGCGCGGAGATCAGCGCACCGACTTTTCCCTTGCTGTTGTCTGCGAGCGCCAAGGCGCGGCGGTAACCGTCTTCCGTCGCCTTGGCGAGTAGCCCCAGCTTGACATCCTTCAGATCGGAAACAAAAAACGAGGGGGGTGATGCCCGGATGTCGATCCCGTCCTTGATCAAGTCGGTGATGGCGGTGGAAACCGTTTTGATCAGCGTGACGTTGGTGGATGAGATGGCGATCGTCTGTGAGGCGTCCACGTATTCGGATTCGTTGGTTTCCTTGCCCTGGGCATCCCGTTTGGCGATTTTCGTCGTCTCGATGGTTCCCGTGACGATTTCTGTTTCGCGAAATCCCGCTTTTTCGAGATAGGCCATGATGATTCGCCGACTCTCCTGCAGTTTCCCGTAGGCTTCTTTCAGGTCGTTCCCCCGCTCATTGCAGGAGCATGTGAATTTCCCGACGTCTGATACGACATTCTGTTCCGCGTACCCCTTTACCGTGATGGCCCGTTCCTGGCGGACCCTCACGAAGAGCTTGGACAGCAGGGAGGAGGAGAGAACCATGCCGGCTGCCAAGATGGCGGCGGCAACGGACAGCTTCAAAACGTTATTCATTTTCGGATCCTTGTTTCGTTATAGGTAGAATGGTCATCAGCGGGCGAGGATCGCCGCGGCCAACTCCCGCCGGGCGTCGGACAGGGCCTTCGGATCGCGTGTGTACCCCCACCACGTCGGGGCGATGCGGTCAACGATTTTCTGCACGGCCGCCGCTCCCGCGCGCCGCTCGAGCAGGGCGAAATATTCGTAGTCCTCC
>JALHET010000439.1 GCA_022839525.1 Lentisphaerota bacterium | reverse complement strand
TCTTTCATCTTGCGGCTTACTTTGTGGCTCAGCACGCAGCGGTAGCATCCGTCTTTCTCCGGGTCGTTTTTGCACCGGCAGTTTTGCAGCGCCTCAAGAGCTTTTTCCAGAACAGCGAAGAAGGTCGTTGCTCCCGCGCCGTCTGCCGATGCGGCGGCTTCGGTAAAGAAGTCCTTGAGGTAGCCGGAACCGCCCGGGATCGAATCGTAGACGACGATGTAGTGCAAGCGGGCGCCGCCTGCGGTTTCGCTCCGCTCGCGCGTGATTCTGAGGTGGTCGGCTTTTCCGCCGAAGTGTTTTTTAAGTCCGAGGTAAATGCCGGCGATCGTGCTTTCGAGCGCGATTTCGCTTTGCAGCGGATATTCGTTGACCGGGGCCAACAGGCGTATCGCTTCCGAACGGAATTCGTGATACAGGTGGATGACCCGCTTGGTGGATTGGTCGGTGATGCTTTTTGCGCGGTCTGGACAGTCGGGGGTATGGCGATCGCTATCGAGCGAACCGCAGAACGTGCATACGGGAAAGCCCGATTTTGAATCGTCCTCGCCTGCGACGGGGAACCCCTGCGGCCCGCCGTCGACCCTGCCGAAATTGATCTCGCGGAAGGTAGCGCGCTTGATGAACTCGATAGCGAACGGCGCGTGGTTGTCCTCCAGCCCGAAATACTTGTTTTCGGGATCGGCCGGGTCGAAGTCGACCAGAAGTTTCGTATTGTAGAACACCGGCTCTCGGTCTTCCTGCGAATCGGAAATAAGGCTCGACTTATAATCCGAAAAAGAAAACACCTGGCGGAAGCGCAGCAGGAAGTGAACCTGCCCGGCGTCGGCCCAGCCGGGATTTCGGCAAACCGGACAGTCGGACATTTTAAAGTGTTCGTGGGTTTCGCTCACCGCGTGCGAACATGCCGGGCAGAACCGCCATGTTTCCAGCGTCGACGTTTTAAGGTCTACGCGGTTAATCTTCATGCGGTGGCCGTTGCCGAAAAACTCGTTTTCAGGAGCGAACTCGCACAACGCGCTCGATGCGGAGCGCACCAGTTCGACATGGGTGTACGAAAACTCGCTCTTCGTCTTGTTCTTGTTTTTCCGGTAGAACGTCGCCTTCAGCTTGACGCCCGATTCCGGGAATGCGTAGTTGGGGAGGATTCCTTCGTCGCACAGGTACTGCCATGTTTCCGTCTGCCTGAGCTGTTCGATGCCGGAACGCAGTCCGTCCGCCTCTCGGTCGAGCTCTTCGCATTCCTTTGCCAGTTCTTCGGTCAGCGCACCCTGCGCACGTATGTCGGCCGCGCGTTTTCGCAGCGCGTTTCTGCGCGACCGCATGCTTTCGACGGCGGACGCGGCGGAATCAAGACAGGCGCCGAGCGTGCGGACCAGTGTCCGTTCGGTTGCCGGGTCTTGCGAGAGCCACTCCCGGAGATACGCCTGTTCGCTTCCGCCTGTTTCCAGGTGATCGAATACCGAGAAAAAACCTTCCAGCCAACTTTCGCTTTCGCGCGCGAGGGCAGCAGCAAACGCGCGGGGGAAAACCTCGTAGTTTTCGCCGTTCCATGCGGCGATCAGATCGCCGACGGTCGAAGGCACCGGATCGGCGAGCGCGTTGTGCGAGTTCGCTCCTGAAAACGAGTTTT
>JALHET010000066.1 GCA_022839525.1 Lentisphaerota bacterium | reverse complement strand
GCGTCCCCGTGCGTCTCGTTTCTCCTGATGAAAAGTAGCGGTTTTTCAGATAAAGCGTTCTGCGCGTAAGCGCAACAATCAAATCAGTCTGTGGGGTCCAGTCTTTTCCGCATGCGTTGTCCTCGTTAATTCAATCAGTCCAGCCAATCACCGGGATAACCATACTCCTTTTTCCGGGAGGTTCGCAACCGTTTTTTTAACCCGTTAACTACGGGGCTGCATGTCATGGTCATGGACACCGTAACCGAAACAGCGGCGACAGCGGCGTCCAGCACACTTCCGGGTTGCGCTGCCAAAAGGGAAAAGTTATTCTAGGCGATATGAATCACCCTCAGACACCTTTCCTTCGGCACACTCTCGTGTTCGTGGCGCCGCTGTGTCTCTGCCTTCACGCGCAAGGGCAGCAGCCCTCCCCCTCCCGCATCTGGACGTCGGTCAACGGGAACACCGTCGAGGGCTCCTTTGTAAAGGAAGAGGGGGGCAAGATCTTCATCAAACGCCCGGACGGCGCTCAGGTCGCCACCACCCGCGCCAAACTCTCTCCCGACGACCTCGCCTGGATCGACGGACGCAATGCCCCGGCCGTTTCCGTGAAGACGGAATCCTTCCCGAAAGCGGTCTTGCTTGAGACGAACAAGATGGAGGAGTATAAAAAAGTCCGGCGCCTGATCCTGAAGACGTACACGCAGCTCACCAACAACGACAGGGACGACAAGATGCTCGCTTTCCTTGAGCGTGACGCCCTGTCCATGTACGGCTGGGCGGCAATCAGCTCCGACTGTTACCTGACGCCCTCCGGGAAGCGCGGCAAACTCAAGACGCTCACTTTTATCCCGCAGGCGTCCATCCCCCTGCGCGAAGCGGTGCAGATGACGCGCGATAAATTCACCCTTGCCCTGCCCGATCCGGCGGTCGTCAGGGAAATCGTTTTAGACGGCGAAACCTATTGGGAAGTGCAGTCCCCCCCGCCTTACGTTTCACGCGCCCTCTTGCTGGCCGGCCCTGAACCCAAGACCGTCATACGTTTTGATTTCCAGTTCCCCCCGCCGCCGAAGTGAGCCTTACAGGCCGCCGAAAATCGGCTTCAGGTGCCGCGTGTAAAGGTTGGCGGAAACGTGTTTCGCCACAACCGCTTCGTTCGCCCGCAATGCGTCCAGATAACGGTCGCCCAACTCCGCCGCCATTTTGTAGGAGACATGGATGAACTGGCGGAAATCCGGATTGAACCGCGAATCGTCCGGCACATGCCGCAACGCCGCCGCGAAACGCTCGCCGTCCCATGCCTGCACCTCCTCCAGGCACGGCAACCGCTCCGGCTTCACATCGATCACCGTCGCGTACGGCCCGCACAGCTCATCGAAACGGGGCATTGCCCGCGCATAGATCTCTTTCGCGATCGCCAGCCCTTCCCCTCCCGCCGCCGCCAACCCCGTAACCTCCTCCAGCCATGTGGTTCCCGCCGTTTTGACGTGCACGCCCACACCCCGGCTTTTCAGAGTCCGCGCCACATGCGGATAAAGCGAGAACTTGTCGCTGCCGGAGTGGATGCTGAGTTTGAGGTTTTCCGGCAGACCAAAACGCCGCACCGCTTCGCGCACCACGCAGGCGTCCGCATCGAACTCGCGCCCGAACACCTCCGCATCGCCCACATAGTCCACACCCTTGTTGAACCGGCCCGTGAATTTCGGGGCGATCGTCTGAGCCGGGATACCCTCTTCCGCGATCGCCGCAAGAATCACCAACAGCATTTCCGGTGTCTGCGGCAACACCGTCTCATCCATCGAGACCTCGGTGACAAAATCGTCCGAGCCTTTCACCTCCACAATATGCCGGTAAAGACGCCCGGCCTGTTGGATCGCAAAGAGCGTGCCCCGCACGATCTCGGCTACCTGCGGGCGCGCCAATGTCACCGGTTCCGCCAGCCCGTCGATCGCGTGCGTGCCGATCAGATCCTCGTGCCGCGCCACAAAGCCGTAAATCGTGCCCTCGTCCGTGGTCTCGCCAATGTAGTCCGCCACATCCAGCGTGAAAAAGTCCGAGGCCGCCACAAACCCGTCCACATTCTTAAGGCTGATGTGATCGGCATCGACATGGTAAGGCGCCCTCCAGCCGGCCCCGCTCACCGCGGCATCCGCCTCCAGCCTCACCGACCCGGGGGTCGTGCCAATAATCGTGTGCTCGCGGTTGGACTTGTTCCATACCGGCGTGACCACAACCCCCTCGTTCTGCGCCAACAGCCGGAAAGCCTCGAGCTGTGCCCGGCCTTGCCGGCCGAACCGGTCCCCGATTCCCATTGAATACTTCGCCAACTTTTTCATGCGCCTTAACCCCATGCCCGAACCCAAAGACGGGCAAGCCAAAAAAGACAACCGGCTTCCGTGCCCACCCGTTGACAAGTCCGGAGATTTCGGGGGGAGTGTAGCAAACCGCCCTCCCCCTTAAAAGCCGATTCGCCAGCCCAAGGTCAATCGCCCAAAAATGGCGTTCCCCTTCTTATTGCCGATCCGCACTGTAAACCGTATAATACCGGCATGAATGGTTTCTACCGCCTGTTGACAATCAGCCTGTCCGTGACGGTCTTTAACGTGCGTGCCGCCGGCGTTAAGATCTGTTTCGAGGCTGAGTCGTCCGGACACATCGAAGCCCCGATGGCCGTCGTCTCGAACGGCATCGCCGGCGCCTCGGGCGCGTATCTCGAAATCCCCGAGGGCGCCGGCAACCCTCCAAAGCTGGAGGCGGGCAAGGCGGCTTTTACCTTCGACGTCCCCGCGGACGGCGCGTTCACGCTCTGGTGCCGCGTGTGGTGGGAGGGGGAATGCAGCAACTCGTTCACCGTGACGGTCGACGACCAGCCCGCTTTCCTCTTCGGCGAGGATGCCACCTATAAATCCTGGCACTGGGTGAAATACCCGGTTTCGCGCACTGTCGCCCCCATCAAACTCACCAAAGGCCGGCACACCCTCACGTTCCACAACCGGGAAGACGGCGTGCGGCTCGACCAGATCCTGCTCAGCGCCGACAAGCGCTTTGTCCCGGTCGACATTGAAACCCCGGGAACACGTCCATGACCGGACAGCGCCTCCACACCTTCCTGCAAACCGCGTTCCGCTGGGGCGTCCTGGCGACACTCTGCATCGCGCCGACCCAATGGTCGTTCCAACCGCGGCCCAAGCTCCACCTCTCGCCCGCCGACCTGACCCTCGCCCTGACCGCCGCCTTCTGGTTCCTCGACCTGCTGCTTTCCCGCGACTGGCGCCGCCTGCGGCTGCCGCACTGGACGCAGGCGCTTTTCGTCGCGTTCGCCGCCCTCTCGGCGCTGACCGCGCCCGACAAAGCCACCGCGCTCAAAGATCTTGTCCAATACACCGAATACTTCCTCGTCGGCGCCCTGCTTTTCGAAGCGTTCCTGCGCGGCGACACCCTCGCGGAGCGGCAGTCGATGATCCTTTCCGCCAGCGTGACCGCGCTCATTCTCGGCCTCGCACTGATCCATTACTTCGCTCCGGACACCGACCCGCTCTCCGTGCGGGGCACCTTCGGCAACCGGAACGTGCTGGGCGGGTACCTCGCGCTCGCGCTACCCCTTGTCTTTGCCGGCGTGCTCGGGATCCGCAACGTCCTGCTTAAAGCGGCGTTGACCCTGCTGCTGCTGGCGGGGCTGACGGTCAACCTGTCGGGAGCCTCTTATCTGGCGGTCGCGGGGGTCATTGTCTGCACGGCCGCCACGCGCGGCCCCGCGCTTTTCATCCCGGTCGCCGCCGCCCTGCTCGTGTGGCAGACCGCTGTGTTGAAGCGCCTGCCGCGTGAAAACGATTTAGCCCATTTCCAATCGCTTGCCCTGTACGACGGCAACGGCACCGTCAACCGCCGTTACCCCGACTGGCAGGCCGCGTACAGCATGACGCTCACCCACCCGTGGCTGGGCGTCGGGCTCGGCAATTACCAGAAGCATGTCGGCCAGTATTACGACAACATCCCCCGCAAGACCGGCCCTTCCGAGCCGGATATCCAGAACCTCTATCTTGTGCTCGCCGCATCGGCCGGACTGCCCGCGCTGGCCGCCTTTCTGGCCATGCTCGCCACCGCCGCGGGCCGCGCGGGGATCGCCGCCTACCGGAGCCGCTCCGCACTTGCCCTCGGCGTCTGCGGCTCGCTCTGCGCCTTTGCGATCACCGCTGTGTGGCACCCGCTGCTGGTGCGGGGTATCGGCCTGCCCCTTGTTTTCACGCTCGCGCTCGCACATCATCTCGCACAACCGGAGGCTGACGATGGAACCTAAACAGACCGAGGCTCCGCGGATTTTCGAACTTCCCATACACAAAATCCACACCCGGGTGTTGCGTTTTCTCGCGCGCCTTGTCAAACGCCCGGTCGAAAGCGTCAGCGGCCTGCGTGCGGCAGACACCGTCTATGCCCGCGCATGGAAAATGCCGCGGGATATCCCCTTCTGTGACCGCGTCCTGCAGGCGGTGGGCGTCCGCGCCAACTTCGCGGAAGAGGATCTTGCCCGCGTGCCCAAAGAGGGGCCGGTGGTGGTGGTGGCCAACCATCCTTTCGGCGGCATCGAGGGCGTCATCCTGCTTTCGCTGCTGCGCCGCATCCGGCCCGACGTGAAGGCGATGGCCAACTACCTGTTGAGCGCGATCCCAGAAATGCTCAGCGACTTTATTTTCGTCGACCCCTTCGCCTCGAAAAACTCGGCCAAGGCCAATCTGAAGCCCATCAAGGAAAGCCTGACCTGGCTCAAGGACGGCCACCTGCTGATCGTCTTCCCCTCGGGCGAGGTCTCCAGTTTCGACCGCCGCACGCTGCGCGTGCGCGACCCCGCGTGGAGCGCCAGCATCGCCGCGCTGGTGCGCAAAACCAACGCGACGGTCGTGCCGATGTTCTTCCCCGGCCGCAACAGCGTCTTTTTCAATCTGGTCGGCTTCCTCCACCCGCGCTTCCGCACTTCGCTCCTGCCACGCCAGATCGTCAACAAAAAAGGGCGCGTCCTGACGGTGCGCATCGGCACGCCGCTCACGACCAAAGCCCTGGAGCCGTTCTCCATGGACGACGTGCAGCTCATCAGGTACATGCGCTTCCGCTCCTACCTGTTGGCCGAGCGCGAGACGCACCGCACGCGGCGCTTCATTTCCCTGAATCCGCCGATGATGCCGCCCGACCCCATCATCGCGCCGGTGCCCGCCGAAACCCTGACCCGCGAAATCAGCCGGTTGCCGGACGACTGCAAACTGATCGCCGCCGGCGACTTTGCGGTCTACATCGCCACGGCCCGTCAAATACCCTCCTGCCTGCGCGAGATCGGGCGCCTTCGCGAAACCACCTTCCGCGCCGTGGGCGAAGGCACGGGCAACGCGATCGACCTCGACGCCTTCGACGAATACTACAACCACCTTTTCATGTGGAACACGGCTCGGCAGGAGATCGTCGGCTCCTACCGGCTCGGACTGACGGACAGCATCCTGTCCGACCGGGGCGTCCACGGCCTTTACACGCGCACGCTCTTCAAGTTCGACGAGCGGCTGATGAAGGAAATCCCGCCCGCCATCGAGATGGGGCGTTCCTTTATCCGGGCGGAATATCAGAAAGCCTACACCTCGCTCTTCCTGCTCTGGCGCGGCATCTCCGCCTTCATCGGCCGCAACCCGCACTACCGCGTGCTCTTCGGCCCGGTCAGTATCACCAACGAATACCGCGAGGCCTCGCGCTGCATGATCCTCGCCTCCATGCGCCAGACCTGCATGGCGGACAACCTGTCCTACCTGGTCAAGCCCAAATTCCCGCCCAAGCCGCCCAAGCGTTCGGAGTGGTGCCTCAAAGAGTACATGGAATATCTCAACGACATCGACCAGGTGGCCGGTTATGTCGCGGAGATCGAGCCCGACGGCAAGGACATCCCCGTGCTGTTGCGCCAGTACCTCAGGCTGAGCGGCAAGCTGCTTTCTTTCAACGTCGACCCCGAGTTCAGCTCCGTCGTAGACGGCCTCATTATGGTCGACCTCTCCCAATCCAGCCCCAAAACCTTGCGCCGTTACATGGGCAACGAGGTCGCGGAGGCCTACTTTAAATACCACGGGATCACCGAAGCGGCCGATCCGCCCCCGCAGACCGCAACCGGCAACCCCTAACGGGTAACCCGGCACCCTCCAACCGCCCGCACAGCCCCCATGCTCCAACACCTGTCAGTCCGCAATCTCGCCATCGCCGAAGAGGCCTCCGCCGCGTTCGGCCCCGGCCTCAACATCATCACCGGCGAGACCGGCGCGGGAAAATCCATACTCATGGGCGCGCTCGGCCTGGTGCTCGGCGGGCGCGCCGACAAGTCGGCCATCCGCGAAGGCGCCGCCGAGGCGTGGGTCGAGGCCTCGTTCAGCCTCTCCGACACCCGTGCCGTCGACGCGCTGCTCGACGCGGGCGGGCTGCCGCCCTGCGAAGAGGGCAACCTGCTGGTGCGCCGCTCGGTCGCTGTAACCGGCGCGGGGCGCTGCCTCGTCAATGACGCCCCCGCCACCGCCCAGACCCTGCGCAAACTCGGAAGCCTGCTGGTTGACATCCACGGCCCCTACGACCACCAGTCCCTGCTCGACCCCGATTTCCAGCGCGATATTCTCGACGCCTACGGCCACTGCGCCCCGCAGTTAGGCGAGTACGCCGCTTCCTGGCAGACGCTCAAAGCGCTCGAATCCCGTCTCAGGGAGCTTCAGGGCGACGCCGACGACATCGCCGCAGAAATCGACCGCCTTCAGTTCACTGTTGACGAGATCTCCCGCGCCGGGCTCACGGAAGCCGATGAGTCGGAGTTGATCGAACAGCACGCCCAAGCCGCCAATGCCGAGCAGATCCTGTCGCTCGGCTCCGCCGTCACCGGCGCGCTCACCGACGGCGACACCTCCGCCTTTGACTTGCTCGTCAACATCCAGTCCCAACTTGCCGAACTCGCGCGCATCCTTCCCGCCGCCGCTGAATGGAAAGCCGGGGTGCAGGAGGCAGCCGTGCAACTTCAGGAACTTGGCCGCGCCATCAATGACCGCCTGAGCCGGATCGATGCCGACCCCGCGCGTTTCCAGCAACTCGAAGAGCGCATGGCGCTGGTGCAGCGGCTCAAACGCAAGTACGGCTCCACCGTCGGCGAAGTCCTTGCCACCCTGAAAAAACACCAGACGCGGCTGCACGACCTCGCCACACGGACCGAGCAGGCCGCGCGCCTGCAAACGGAAATCGCCGCCGCCAACGGGAGCCTGGCCGAAAAAGCGGCGGCCCTTTCCAAAAGCCGCGCGAAAGCGGCCGGTAAACTGGCACGCGCCATCACCTCCGAATTGCATGACCTCGGCTTCCTTAAAGCCGGTTTCTTCATCGGCCTCGCGGACTGCCCGCCCGGCCCACACGGCGCAGACGAGGTCTCGTTCGATTTCGCGCCCAACCCCGGAGAGCCGAAGCGCCCGCTCAAAACCATCGCCTCCAGCGGCGAAATCGCGCGGGTCATGCTGGCGGTCAAGACCGTGCTCGCGGCACATGACAGTATCCCCGTACTGGTGTTCGACGAACTCGACGCCAACATCGGAGGCGAGGTGGGCCGGACGGTCGGACAGAAATTGCGCAAGGTGGCGGAAAACCACCAGGTCATCTCCATCACCCACCTGCCGCAGTCCGCCGTCTACGGCCAACAGCACTTCGTGGTGTCGAAGGAGGTGGTCAAAGGCCGCACCAAAATGCGCATCGAAGCGCTCGGCGACGCGCAGCGCGTCGATGAGATCGCCCGCATGTTGGGCGGCAAAGGGCTCACGAGCGTGATCGAGAGCCATGCCCGCGAACTGCTTGCGTCCGCCCGCTGACCACACGCCTCTCGCACGCCCGCTTGTCAGTTGACGCGGAAATAGAAACTCGCCTCACGGCCGGACGCGAGTTCCTTGGCATGGATCTGCCAGAGGCCGGGGCGGTCGTTCGACGCCAGATCAAGCTTAAGCGGCAGCGTCCCGCCCTTCGCACCGTAATAGCCGCTCCACTCGGCTTCGCAGCCGGACGGGTCACGGATCTCCACGCGCACCGGCACAACCGCATCAAGCGGGCGCCCGTCGTCGTCGACAACGGAAATCGCGCACGCGGCCGGCTCCCCGCGTTTCGCAACGGCGGGCGCCTCAATCTTGACGCCGTCAATCTCCTCGGCCGTGACCATCAGCACGCCCCCTTCGCACGGGCCGAAGGCGCGCGGAATCTGCAGCCGCCCCCTGCGGGTGTCCGTCTCCACCTCGCGCCCCGCCACCAGATCGTAAACGTGCCCGCGCTTGCGGCCCAGCGAGAGCGTCGCCTCCGAAGGCAGGCCGTTCTCCATCACCAGCCCGTGCTGTCCCACATAGTCGCCGAACTCGCGCAGGTCGTTGACCGCAAAAAGGTAGTCGGTACCGCCATACGTCCGGCAGCGCGTCACAACATCCGGCGTCGTCGAATCGCTGTACGGGCGGTAACGCCCCTCAAGCGCCTTGCGGAGCTCCCCAGCCTTGGCGACCAGCGCCGCACGGTCCTCGGCGGCCTTGCGCGTGCGCGTGTAGCTTTGGATCACGACGTCGGCTTTGATTGCCGGGCAGAGACGCTCGTCGCCGACGATAATGCCGCCGCCCTTCTGGAAAGCCTGCACCTTTGCCGCCACGGACGCGGTCAGCACGTCGCAGTCCATCATCACCAGCACGCGGAAACCGTCGAGCCCCCGCTGCACCACCGTCTCGTCATAGACGATCTCCGGCTGGAGACGCGCCCACATCAGCATCTGATACGCGTCGCCTGCCCAAGTGGTCCCCCACCCGTACGTGCCGCGCCTCGCAAACATCTGCGACGCGAAACTCTCCAGAAACGCCACGTCGGCCGGGCGGTCAGGCACCTGCATGAGCGCCGGGGCGAGCGGCTCGACCACCT